>MGUO01000132.1 GCA_001800015.1 Elusimicrobia bacterium RIFCSPHIGHO2_02_FULL_57_9 | reverse complement strand
TGCAGGTCCTGGGCGATGGTGAGGGCGCACGCCGATGAGGACCTGTCGTTCAACAGTTTGGGAATGCCCCTGTGGCCGCTACTGCCGAGCCTGGAAATTCCCTACTGCCCGTTCTGCCGGAAGACGTTCAAGCCCATCACACCCCGGCGAGGTCGGTCTAAGAATGAAAGAAGCTGAGCGGTTTGCCGTAGAGCTTGGCCAGGCTGTGGACCTCAACGAAGTCCAAACGCCTCTCGCCCGATTCGATCTTGGACACAAACGACTGTGGCTTTCGCAGCTTCTTGGCCACTGTGACCTGGGACAGCTTGGCCTCGACACGAGCTTGCCGCAGCCTCTTCAAGAACTTTTGGTACGCCTGCGTGTGAACGTTTGACATTGATTGTTCCCTTGAAGGGAACAATCAATACTAGTATCCTGTTCTAGGATATCCCAAAACAGGATATAATAACAATTTGCCTGAAGTCGGGAATTAGCGAGTGGGCCCACTGGGCAAGCAAAGGAGACAAAAGTATGCCTGACAGGTTGCGAAAACTCATAGTTGGAGTCGTTTTTGTCCTGCTGGCCATTGCGTCGGCTTCCGATGCCCTAGCGCTGACCGGGAGTGTCTACGCCGGAAGCAGTTTCGTGGCGTACAACTTCCCCAACCAATTTAGCATCGGCAGCAAGACCTTGGCCATAGTCAACGGTGGAGCCGCGGTATCCATCGCCACCAACGGCACGGTCATAAAGCTGGCGCTCCCTTCCTCTAAGGGCGGGCCTGTGACCATAAAAATCTACAGCGTCCTGGGACAGCTTGTGAGGATCTTGGACTTCGGAAATCTAACAGGCGGAGCCTATTACTACTTCACTTGGGATGGCGACAACGACGGCAGCCAGACCGTAACCAGCGACGTATATTACGCCATCATCACTTACGCCAGCCCCCAAGAATCCGCCACGCTCTATTTTTTGGATGGAGTGGGTGGCGCAGGCCAGACCCTCACAAAACCAATCCCTACCCTTGCTCCTGGAACCATAAGCGTTCCCACGCGGGCCGGGGATACAGCCAACCCCGATGGGACGGCCATCTTAGTCATACGCGGCACGGCGACCGGCGAGGCATCAGCAGTCGGCGGCGCCAAGGGCTATGTGAATCCGGCAAAGGGCGAAAAGCTCACCATTGGCTTTAAGGCCACAGGGCCGGGGACTATAGTGAGCAAAATCTTTGACAATCGGGGGCGGTTGGTGCGGGAGATGAGCGCCCCGACAGATGGAAGCCAAGGTGGAAGCCTTCAATGGGATGGCCGAGACTCCGCCGGGAATACGGTATCGAGTGGCGTCTATCTCATTCACGTCGAAGGGCCAGGCATCAACACGACAAAACGTACCGTGATATTGAGGTGAGAATGGGAATCTCTCAAAAAGTGTTTTTAGTTATCACCCTTGTCCTCACGGCCAGCCGGGTAATGGCAGCGCCATCTGGAGCATCCACCTTACAGGCCATTGTGAGTGGACGTGCCGCAGGCATGGCCGAGGCATTTTCGACCGTCACAGACGACATTACCGCCGTAACCTA
>MGUO01000131.1 GCA_001800015.1 Elusimicrobia bacterium RIFCSPHIGHO2_02_FULL_57_9 | reverse complement strand
GGACGTATTCCTCGCAGGCTGCTATCGCCTGTTTCCTACTTTTGCATTCCTCGCCCAAGTTGTCCAGGGTGACTTTAAGCCCGCGGCGGTTGAGATCCCGCACGGCCTCGATGGCCTCATCAACGGTGTCGCCTGCGACAAAACGCCGGGCTAGGAAGGTGAGAGCTCGCACGGGTTGAATCTAACATTTTTAAGATGGTGGCTCAACTGACCTGCTCGCGCTGACCTGCTCGCGCAACTTAGGAGCGGCAGGATGCGGTAAGAAGGGCCAGCCAACCCAGCAAAAAAAGCAGGCCGCCTAGCGGCGCAATGGCGCCGAACTTCTTGATCTCCGTGAGGCTTAAGGCATAAAGGCTGCCGGAAAACAGTATTATCCCGACCAAGAAGCACCAGCCGGCCATATTCACGGGCTTGCTGGGGAAACGGGAAGCCAGCCAGGCGACAACGAAGAGTCCCAGGGCGTGATAGGCCTGATAACGCACGGCCGTCTCGAAAATAGCCTTCATTTCGACGGTCAGCTTATCTTTAAGGGCATGCGCCCCGAAAGCCCCCATGGCCACGACGATAAACATCATGGCCGCCCCGGCTCGAATCCAAAAAAGAGCGTCCATAACTTCCGGGCTATTCTACCAAAATAGGCCGCAACATTTTCGGGGGTCAAATCGTATATATAACACGGGCGAATTGAACTTTCCGTGCGGAAAGTTGGGAGAGAAAAATGATTGATCTAACAGCACTTTCTGATGGCGAGCTTAATGGCGGACAATAGATCCCAAAGCGATTTATCAACCGGCCTTTTTCCGGCATCGCGCCCAAAAATCCTTAAAGTCTTTCGGCAGCTCCGCCGTAAAGGACACCGGCTTGCTTGTCCCGGGATGGGCCAATTCGACCTTGTAGGCATGCAACATCAGCCGGGAAGGCCAGGGTTGGCCTTCGGTTTTGCGGTCGAATTCGACATCCCCCATCACCGGATGGCCCAGCAGGGCCAGATGGGCGCGGATTTGATGGGTGCGGCCGGTTACAGGCCGGGCTTCAACCAGCGCCGCGTTCTTTCCCGTTGCGACCACCTTAAAAGCCGTTTCCGCGGGCTTGCCAAAAGGAGTGACGATCACCCGCCGGTGGCCAGGTTTGCGCCCAATGGGCGCGTCCACCCGCGGGGATTTATCCGCCGGCACGCCGCGCACGATGGCGCGATAAAGTTTGCGCATGCGGCGGAACTTGAAATCATCCATCAAGGCCTGCTGCGCCGAAGCCGTTTTAGCGATCAATAGCACGCCGCTGGTCTGCCGGTCGAGGCGATGCACGATGCCGCAGCGGCTAATCCCCCCCTTTAAAAGCTCGGGCCTTACGCGCTGCAAAAGGCCGGCCAGATTGGGCTGCGGCTCGCGCAGAGCGGCTTCGGCAGACTCCAGCCAGGAATTGCCCAACGGGTGCATGAGCAGGCCGGCGGGCTTGGCCAAGACCAAAAGCTGTTTGTCCTCATGAAGAACCCAGGACTCGAAATCTTGGCCGTAGTCCCATTGGGCTTGCGAGAAAACCGCCTCGACCCGTTCGCCGCCCCTA
>MGUO01000130.1 GCA_001800015.1 Elusimicrobia bacterium RIFCSPHIGHO2_02_FULL_57_9 | reverse complement strand
AGTATCGGAAGCGTAAAATCGATGGCCTGGGAGAGAATGCGCAAGCCCTGAAGAAACAGGAGTACGCCCAGGCCTAACTGCAGACCGTGTACGAGCGCCTTGGGCACTCGCGTGGATAAGCGGCCGGCGTTGAAGGCGGCTCCGAGCAGGCACAGACCGCCAACCAAGGCGGCGCTCCACCGCATCTCGAGCTGCGAGGCGCCCAAGGCCACGCCCAATATGGCGATCGATTTGAGCGGCTGCACCGACATGGGAATTCGGAAAATGAACCCGGACACGGCATACAAGAGGCCGGCCGTTAGGAGTAGTAGGGACATCGAAAAGCCGCTGTGTAATACCACCAGCACCAAGAGTGGAAACAGCGTGGCCCCGTCGGCGAAGGCGCCTACCGAATTGCCAATAAGCGAGTTGACCTGGTCCCGGCCTGGCCATTGCGCCGATGAAAACAGGTGCCTATTCATGGTTGCCTCCGCGCGCGATATGCAGGGCGTGGGGAACCAGCTTTTCAAGAATGGATAGCCCCTCGATGACGGCCCGCTGGCTGCCGGGCAGGGCAATCACTAGGGTTTTTCCTATAAGTCCCCCGACTGAACGGCTCAAACAGGCCATCGCGGTGTTTTGCGCTCCCAGGCTGCGCAGGCGCTCCCCGATGCCGGGAATAATTCGGTCGCACAAACGATTTATGGTCTCAGGCGTGACGTCTCGCGGGCTCAGTCCGGTGCCACCGGTTGTAATGATGAGTTCGACCTCGTTGGCCAATGCAGTGAGTATCTGAGCAATAGCGGTCTGTTCATCGGGAACCTGTTCCTGTCGAACCACCGTTGCGCCCAGTTGGCCAAGACTATTTGCAAGCAGCGGGCCTGAGATGTTTTCCATCTCCTGGCGAAACACTCGGTCGCTGATGGTTACGACCGCAGCCCGGATCCCCGAAAAACCGGGCTTTTTCTGGGCGTCCGGGGCTACCCAATGGCCTGACCTTCCCCCTCGTTTATACACGAGCTTGATTTGCGACAGCGTTAGCACGGGGTCGATCCCCTTAATCAGATCGTAAAGGCACAACAGGGCGTGGGTCACTCCAATCAAAGCCTCCATTTCAACGCCCGTTTTCGCGTAGGCCGAAGCCGTACAGCTTACCAGGACCGCGTGTCGCGTTTCGTCGGGAATACACTGGATTTTAACCTGGTCCAACGCAAGGGGGTGGCACAGGGGCAGCAGATCTGATGTTTTTTTTGCCGCCATGATTCCGGCCGCCTCGGCCAGAGCCATGGCGTTTCCTTTGGGGAGCTCGTTGCGGGTTAAAGAATAAAAGGCCTTCTCTCCCATCTGAATCGATCCCTGCGCCTGGGCTTCGCGAAAGGTGGGTGTTTTATCACCCACATGAATCATTCGGTAATGAGCATCACCCGCCGATAGATGCGAGATTGGCTGTGTCTCCATAGTCTCCCTCGTGCAAAAGGTGCGAAATCGGTTTTCTCGTAATCAAAGATCGAATGGTTTGCTGCAG
>MGUO01000129.1:7038-7336 GCA_001800015.1 Elusimicrobia bacterium RIFCSPHIGHO2_02_FULL_57_9 | reverse complement strand
GGCCGCGGGCCAAAGAGAATTTGGATCGATGGCCAGGGGTTCGGCGCTTAAAGGCTGCGGGGGCGGGGTTATGAAAACCGTCCTCTGATAAGCGGCGACCTCCTGGAGGCCTAAGGCGCAGTTGAAAGTGAAGGTGCCGGGCTGCACGGGCAGCCAGGCCAGAAAGGCGCCGTTGGAATGCACCGCGGCGGTTTGGCCGTTGATGGTGAATAAGGCTTTTGGGCTGGAGACATAGCCGTAGATAAATTCATCGGTGATTTGCGGCAGCACCGCGTTTTCAGGAGGGTAGGTGACGACG
>MGUO01000129.1:0-6981 GCA_001800015.1 Elusimicrobia bacterium RIFCSPHIGHO2_02_FULL_57_9 | reverse complement strand
CGAAAGAATAATCCATGACCGCGTCGCCGGATTCGATTCTGGGCAGGGGGAGCTTAAAGCGCTCCTGAAAAGAGGAGCGCAGCACGCGGCCCGAGGATTTGCGGCTTTCAATCACCCCGTCGCCCCCGGTATAAATCATCGCATGGGTTATCTTGTCCGAATTGACGGAATCTGTCATAAAAACCAGATCCCCCGGTCTCATCCCGCCGCTGTGCAAGGGCGCGCTGCGCAACTTCTGCTCATGGGAATTGCGCGGCAGATCGAGGCCGTGGATGCGATAAGCCAGATGCACGAGTCCGGAACAATCAACCCCCATGGATAAATGCGGCTGCACGCCGGATGTTCCGCCCCAATAGTAGCTGGTGCCCAGGAATAATTCCGCGGTTTTTATGATTTGCGAGCGGCTTTCCTCCGTGGGCTGCGCGGGGGGGACGTAAAGCGCGTCGGAGGAAATTTCAGCCGTGTCGCCGTCGGTCAGCCGCACCAGGGAATTTCCCTTTTCCTCGGACAGGCGGTGAAGCTTCGTTCCCACGGAAAGCGTCGAAATTTCCTGTCCGCGGCGCAGCAGGGCTTGGCGGGTGCGAACGACGGCGTTGGGCGCGGGGGCCGGCATGAAGTGCAGCGTCTCGCCACGCACCCAGCCCGGGTAGCCTCGCCATTTTCCATTTGCCGAAAGCCCCGGCTGTTGATCGGCTTCCACCTCCGCCCAATCCCCTTGCGTCTTGCGGATGGTGATCGCCTCGCCGTAAAGCAGTTGGGACAGGTGTTCGGGATCGTGCAATTCAATTTTTTTTCTTTGCCGCGGCTTGGCCATCAGGTCGGCGACCGGCGCCCCCACCGACATCTTGCGGCCGGCAATAGGTCCGATCAAATAGGCCAGACCGCGCTTGTTAATCCGCCAGGCTCTATGGAACTGCCGGCGTTTATAGACCCGCCTCACGTCGCCTTCGCTCGCGGCGGGATCCATGACGATCACGTCGCCCTCGGGCGTAAAGCCGGTGATCATCATCAGATGGCCTTTGGTTTGTTTTATCGGCGCTCCCGAGAGTTCGCCGGCTGCGAAAGAAAGACTGACGATCACGGGACGGCCTTGGGCCAGCTCGTTTTGAACGTCCGCGAAGGAATTCAGCCGGGCGACGTAGGCCTCCAAGCCGAAGGCTCCCGCCGTTGCGGCGTTGAAGGGCCAGACCCCGAAAATGTCCGTGTTGCCCAGCGCTTCGGCTTTCCGGTCGCGCACTTTTTCCGCGACAGCGGCCGTTTTTAAAGGGAAGCCCCAATAGTCCAGATTCATGGCCAGGCAGGTGGGGCTGCAAACATTATGCTTATACCGCTCCTGTTCCACGGTTTGCGAGCGGGGGGAAACCTTAAGTTCGCCGGCCCAAGAGCCGGGCTTAAACGCTTCCGGCTCGGCGGCCGAGCCATCCGAAACCGTCACGGCCGCCAGGCGCAGCGCGATGGGCCGGTCCGGCGCGAAGAATTGCAGGCGATAGCGGAAAGCCGTTGCGCCGCGCTTAAGCTTCAGGGTATCGACATCGACCGAGCCTGCTTCTTTTTCCTGCTTCTCCACGGAATGGAACTGCGGTCCTTCCTGAATTCCCAGGGCAAACCACTGCGACCAATTCCCGTCGATGCGCACGCTGGCCTGCATCCGCAGGCTGGCTCCCTCGGGAACTTCCGCGTTCCAGGAGGCGACCAAATCGTCGAAAACCAGCGGCGCCTCCAGAACGGTTGATTCAAGGAATGCGTCGCTTTTTTGGGTTTTAAAAAGCCCATTTTCAAAAGGCAGGGTGATTAAGCCTGAGGATTTGGAGCGGGCTGCGTCAAGCGGCGTGCGATGAACTATGGTGTAAGACATGGCATAGACCGGATCGCAACAGTGCAGCAATCCCAACAACAGGCCGCGGACAATAAGCAATTATTTGACGAGCTTGTTCATCGGCTTGTGCGGGGGCTCGTTCTGGGGTCGGGGGGCGACCTTGGGGTGCCCCTTAAATTCGGGCGTCAGTTCGGCGTTGATCTTGGCCCAATCCGGAGACTCGTCCACGGAGCCGACAATGGCGCCGATCGGGCATTCCGGCAGGCAGACCCCGCAGTCGATGCAGACCTCAGGATCTATGATCATGAATTTTTGGTCCTTGTAATCCCCGGGGTGGATGCATTCCACGGGGCAAACGTCGACGCAGGCGGCGTAAACCTCGCCGAGACACGCTTCCAAGATGACATGGGACATGGCAGTTAGGCTCCTAAAAAATAAAGTGCTATACTGAAAAAATCGTGTCGCATAATGTTATCTCTTTCGTTAATTTGTGTCAACGTTCCGGCTTTGTTGGAATTTTGGTTTTTCTTCTTTTAAGTCCTGCGTTTCAGAGGCTCGCCGCCGCCCCCGCCCCCGCCCAGAACGACGATTTCTTCAAACGGCTCTCGCGCATGCATGTGGGCGGCAGCCTTTCTTTGAATTGGCGCAATGTCGGCCCACGCAAGCCCGGTTTTGAAACCCAGATTCAAAACGAGGTCTATCTGGCGGACATGTATTTCGGCGTGGACGGGCCCTTTGTCGACCGTGTTCCCATGCAGGTGGAATGGCATATGCCCACGGCCAGCGAGGGAAGGCCGCGGCTTTATCAGCTTAATTTCGGCTATAAAAGGATAAACGATTGGATCGTGCAGTTCGGGAAATTCCTCGTCCCTTTCGGCCGCTATAATGAACTTTACCGCCCGGACCAATTCTTGACCGTCACCCGCCCCCTGCTTTATGCCTCGCCCGACAGCCTTGATCTGGTGATCCGGCTCAATTCTCCGCGGCCGCCCTTAAGCTCCGGCTACACCGACATCGGCGGCCGGCTCAGCTATTACCCGCCGTCGCGAGATCCTTTTATCCCGCAGGAACTGACCTTTTTCGTGGTCAACGGGCTGGGGGAGACCAGCAACCGCCAGCGCACTTTCCCTAATACCGATAATTTGGGCATTCCGGGGATACCGGCCAACGGCGTCAACATTGATTTCGGCCATCAGAACAATAATCTGGCCGATAATAATAACTCCAAGGCGGTCGGTGCTCGCGCGGTATTTTCCATCGGGGATTTGCGCTTTCCCTGGCCCATCGCCGAGGGAGCCTCGGATCTTGCGGGCGTTCACGCGGGCCTTTCCGGGATGGGGGGAAAATATGATTTGGAGGATCGGCTCGCCTATCAAATGTACGGGCTGGATGTGAGTTTCGATTATTTGGGCTTCAATTTCTCCGGCGAGTACCTCTACAGCTTCAACGACTTTTCATCTCCGCTGGCGCTGATTGCTTCGCTGCAAAACTCATCGGGCACCCTGGCCTCTCCCATACGTCAGATCGCAGATCGGGAAATCCATCACGGCTATTTTCTGCAGGCCTCTTTTCCCATGATTCGCGCGCCGGCCATCGGCCGGCGCGCGACGGGCATCCTGGTCTTCAACCAGATGTTTCGCCGCGGCCCCATTCTGGACCTTTTCCTGGACACCAACGTGAACGGAACGACTTTCTCCTCGATCAACGCCATCGGGGCTTCGGCCTTGCGCGTGACGCGCCGCATCGATAAATACACGGCCGCGATCAATTACCAAATGACCGACCATTTTGTTTTCAAATTGGACTATTCTTATTGGGTGATGAACAGAGCCTCCACGCGCTCGGTGAACTCCCTGGGCTTGGTCGATATCTACCAACTGGCCTTCTCGATGGTTTTGGGTTTCTAGTCATGCCGTTTGCCGCACCCCTTTTTTTGTTCGTCCCGCTTTTGAGCGCCGCCCCGGTTCTGGAATATAAGCCCGGCGCTTTTGCCGCGGAAATCCGCCAAACAGACCGGCGCGACCGCCTCGAATACGAGATCCAATTTCCTTCCGTGCTGACAAGCCCGTTTGCCGCCAACAACACGGTTTGGGGGCATCTCTCTTTGCCTTCGGGGCCCGGTCCTTTCCCCTGTATCCTGGTTCTGCCCGTGATGGCCGCGCCCAATATTTGGATCGAGCGGCGCTTTATCAAGCGCTTTGAACGCGACGGCTTCGCCGTGCTCTGGCTGGAGATGCCCTACCAATTCCACCGTCGCGCCCATCCAACCCTGCCCAGTGGGCAGGGTTTCTTAAGTCGCACGGCCTCGCGCCTGGCCTTTAATTTCCGGCAATCGGCCTTGGACGCGCGCCGGGCCTTGGATTGGCTTTCACGGCATCCAAAAGTAGATCGCCGGCGCATCGGGCTTTTCGGCATCAGCCTGGGCGCGCTGGTGGGCTCGGCGGTTTATTCCGTTGACGCGACGCCTCAATACGCCGTGTTTTTATTGGGTGGAGCGGATTTCCCAGATCTGGTGGGCAGAAGCGCTATGACCGGCCCTTTTATCCGCCGGGCCGGGATCAAGCCCGAGGAATTGCGCTCCGAATGGAGAGGCCTTGACCCTTTGGAATACCAGCAAAACAATCGCGCCAAACCCGCTCTTTTGGTGAATGCGTCGTGGGATAGAGTCATCCCGGCGGCTAATGCCTTAAAGCTTAAGGAAGCCTTCCCGGGCAGCCGGCAGTTCTGGGTGCCTCTGGGGCATTACAGCTCCTTGCTGCATCTCGTTTGGATTCCCCGCTACATTTCCCGGGATTTTCTTTCTGTTTTTAGATCGATCAAAGTTAAAAATCCGTAAAAAAATCTTCGGAACCTTGACAAGAGGCATCCCCGCCTTTACACTATCAGCGACGCACGGGAGGCGCTATGAAGAAACTGTTCTTTCCGATAAGCATTTTCGTGCTTGCCTTGATATTCACGAACGGTTGCGGCGCGGGAGGCTGCGAGGGCGGCGCCCCCGGCGGCGGCACGCCCGGCGCTCCGCAGGCGCCGTAATAATGTTGTAAATAGCCCGGACATTGCGGAGGTTTCCTCATGAAAAAGTTTTTCTTCCCGGCGGCGATTTTTTTCCTGGCCCTGGCTTTCACCGGCTGCGACAGCTGTGGCAACAGCGGCGACGGCTCAGGCGCAGCGATCAGTTCCGGGGCAGCGCCCCCGGCGGCGGCAGTGCGGCAGAATTTGATCAACTGCCCCGCGGGACAACATCTGGGTCTTAACGGCAAGTGTGTGGACAACATGAACTCCTGCCCGGCGGCAAGCCGCCTGGATGCCGGCGGTAACTGCGTGCTGGACCCGCAGAATCCAAACCCCTGTCCCGCGGGAACGCATTTGGACGATAACACCTGCGTGCCTGACGCTCAGTGATCGGCAGAATTTTTTTCATCATTTTTTTCTTTCGAAGTCACCGCGTTGCAGGGGGTGAGAAAAAATGTTGGCTGAAAGATATTTATTGAGCGTTTTGCAGTTGGGGATTATTCTTAAGCACGGAATTTAAAACCGCTCGCTGATCCGTCTTTCCTCCGCCCAAGCCCAGCAAGTCCAAGGGCAGCCCCAGAGAAGAGCCGAGGTTGCCGACAAAATTCTTGATCGTGTTGTTTGAATTCAAATAATCCATGGCAGTGGCCGCGGCGTCTGCGGGAAGCTGTTTGACCGCATCTTGGACAAAGGCGTGAATGGCGGGTTCCCGCGCGTATTTCTTGACCAGAATCCCAAAATTCTTCGATTGCGACAGCCCGCGCATGAATTGGATGGGGTCGTGATTTTTCATGTAATCGTTGTTAAGTTTTTCAAGATCGGGATAGCTCATCCAGTCCAAGCCGTATCGGGCGATCACCGGATATCTTTTTGTGTAGCGTTCGGCTAGGGACCGCACCCTGCCTTCGCTTTTGCGCACCTTTTCGGCGACGTCGGCATCAGAGCCGCGTCGGGGCGGCCGCCCTGTTGGCCCTGCTCGTCCGCCGAATTGCAGGCCCGGCATCCCGGTTTTAATCATGCCCAGGTTCGAGTTTTGATTGGGAACCGGCCGGGCCAGCAGCGGCGACATGATTTTCGCGGCCCCCGCCACCTGGGCGACATCAAAACCGGAGTTGTCCGGGATGACTTCCTGCTTGTTTTGTCGGCTTTGAAAATAAAACACCCCCGCGGCCGAGCCGACAATGACCAGAACGGCCGAAAACGCGAGCAGGTTAGCGTTTTGGGGCATCGGCGTTTTCCATGGCTTTTTGCAGCTCGGGATTGTTTTTCATGATGGAGCCTAAAATGGCGTTTTGATCCACTTTCGAGTCGGAGCCCTCCAGCAATCCCATGGGCAAGCCCAGCGACTGCGCGACCCCATCGATGAAGTTCTTGACGTTGTTGTCCTGGCTCATGAAATCGGAGGCCGCCGCCATCAAATTGGAAGGAGCTTGCTTGACCGCTTCCATCACATAAGAGTGGACGGCCGGTTCCCCGGCGTATTTTATGAGCATTGATTTAAAAGCTTGGGAAGCCGCCACGCCTCGGATGAATTTGACGGGATCATGGTCTCCCCCCGGTCCGCAGACGCCGGCTTTGGAGCCGCAGAAATCGTCCCGCAGTCTTTTCAGGCCGGGGTTGCCGAGCCATTCCTTGCGGAATTGAGCGATAACCGGGTATTTAGCCGTATATTTTTTATTTAAGGCGCGCATCTTGGCTTCCTGCGCCCGGATCAATTGCGCGAAGCTCTTCTCCGCCGGCACGGCTCGCTGCGACGCGGGAGCCGCGCTCTTGGCCCCGAATTCCATCCCCGGCATGTCCGCTTTGACCAGAGAAAGGCCTGAACTTTGATCCCGCGCCGAGGCGGCGCGGGGATGCAATAAGGGCGCGCTCTTGGGACGCGAATCGGTTTGACTTAAATCAAAACCCGTGTTGTCCTGCGCCGTTTTGGCGTTGCCTTGCCAGGACTGGTATATAAACCCCCCCACCGCCGAGCCGCTGACCGCTAGAATAGCCAAGAGCGCGGTCCAGCGGCTGCCATGGGAGGGCGTCGGCTGATCCATGCTTTAAGTATGGCAGGGGTCTTTGCGCAAGTCAAGGCACGCAATATTCTCTGTCAAGCGAGAATAGAAATGTCCGGTATTTAAGACGAATAGAAACGTCCTGTTTTTGTT
>MGUO01000128.1:703-2192 GCA_001800015.1 Elusimicrobia bacterium RIFCSPHIGHO2_02_FULL_57_9 | reverse complement strand
CGCCGTTGGCGTTACCCGCATGCTGGAGGCTATACGCAAAGTCTCCCCCAAGGCGCGGTTCTACCAGGCCTCCACGGCCGAGCTGTTCGGCAGTACCGGCGGCGCTCAACGGAACGAAACCACCGCCTTCTATCCCAAAAGCCCATACGCCGTTGCCAAGCTATATGCCCACTGGATAACGGTGAATTACCGCCAGGTCTACGGTATGCACGCCAACTGCGGCATACTGTTCAACCATGAAAGCCCGCTCAGGGGCGAGGAGTTCGTAACGCGGAAGATAACAGCCGCTGCCGCCCGCATTAAGAAAGGGCTGCTGGATAAAGTGGCTGTCGGCAACCTGGATGCCAGGCGAGATTGGGGCTATGCCAAAGAATATGTGGAAGCCATGTGGCTTATGCTGCAACAGCCCAAAGCTGACGACTATATACTTGCCACTGGCAAGACGCATACGGTGCGTGAATTTATTGAAGCAGCTTTCGCAGCCGCCGGGCTTAAGCTGAAATGGAAGGGCAAGGGCCTGGCCGAGAAAGGCCTGGACGCTAAAACCGGAAAAACTCTGGTGGAAGTTTCCAAAGAGTTCTATAGGCCGGCCGAGGTGGATCTGCTCGTGGGAGACGCCTCCAAGGCAAGAACGAAATTGGGCTGGACGCCTAAAACAGAATTCGCGAGCCTGGTGGCCCTTATGGTGGACGCCGAATTTAAAAGACTTGAGAAAAAGAAGGTGAATTTATGAAAGCTATAATCCTGGCCGGCGGCTCCGGCACGCGGCTCTGGCCTGTTTCCCGCTATGGCCTGCCCAAGCAGTTCATAAAGCTGAACGGGGGGAAATCCTTGCTCTGCCAGACTGTGGAGAGGCTTTCCGCCGTGGTTCCCCTGCACGATATCTTCGTCATAACCAATGACGACTACAGGTTCCATGTGCAGGCCGATCTTAGGTCGGTTTCTCCCGCCATTGAGAACAATGTGATACTCGAGCCGGTCGGCCGCAATACGGCCCCGGCCATAGCACTGGTGATGAAGTACTGCCTGGAAAAACTCAAATGCAAAAATGACGAAGTCATATTCATCTGCCCTTCGGACCATATCATAGAGCCGGTGGAGAAATTCGCCAAGTACGCCCGCCAGGCCGAGACGGCCGCAAAGGCCGGGAGCATAGTTACTTTCGGGATAAAGCCCAGCCGGCCCGAAACAGGCTACGGCTATATTAAAAAAGGCGGGAAAGGCCCCGGGGTCTGCAAGGTGGAGAAGTTCGCCGAGAAGCCCGATATGAAGACCGCTGAGAAATATCTTAAGGACGGGGACTATTACTGGAACTCCGGTATGTTCTCTTTTACTATCGCCACGATGCTGGCCGAGTTCAAGGCTTATGCCCCGGAGATAAGCCGCAAGATGCCGCAGACTCTGGCGAAGATGCTGGCTAATTTCAGCCATATGCCGTCCATCTCAATAGACTACGCTGTGATGGAGAAGTCGAAGAAGGCGGCCGTCC
>MGUO01000128.1:0-649 GCA_001800015.1 Elusimicrobia bacterium RIFCSPHIGHO2_02_FULL_57_9 | reverse complement strand
GAGAACCGCCTTATCTCCACCATCGGGCTGAAAGACCTGATAATAGTGGACACAGTGGACGCCCTGCTTATAGCCAAACGCGGCCAGGCCCAGCGCGTGAAGGAAGTCGTTGAGATACTGAAAGAGCGAAAGCGCAAAGAAGTTGTGGAGCATACCACCACTTACCGCCCCTGGGGTTCCTATACTATTCTCGAAGAAGGCCCGCGCTACAAGATAAAGCGCATAGTGGTGAAACCTAACCAGAAGCTGAGCCACCAGCTTCATTATCACCGCAGCGAGCACTGGATAATCGTTAAGGGCACGGCCAAGGTGACCATAGGCAAGAAGACCTCGATGGTGCATGAAAATGAAAGTACCTATGTGCCCAAGTCCATGGGCCACCGCCTGGAGAATCCCGGCAAGGTCCCGCTGGAGATGATAGAGGTGCAGAACGGCGAATATGTCGGTGAAGACGATATAGTGCGCTTTAACGATATCTACGGGCGTAAGAATAAGTAAGGAGAACCTATGAAAGTTGTTATTCTTGCGGGCGGGATGGGGACGCGGCTGAGCGAGGAGACGGATCTGAAGCCGAAGCCTATGACGGAGATAGGCACCAAGCCGATGCTCTGGCATATCATGAAGATCTATTCCCATTACGGCTTCAACG
>MGUO01000127.1 GCA_001800015.1 Elusimicrobia bacterium RIFCSPHIGHO2_02_FULL_57_9 | reverse complement strand
CACTCCCGAGGATACGGCCGAATAAAGGTCGGAGAGAGTCGAGGCGGTGACCAAGGCGGCAAAAGTCGAGGCGTTCATTTCGTGATCCAAATGCAGAATCATGGCCACGTCCATCACCTTGGCCGTGGCTTCATCGGGTTCTTCGCCGAAAAGCATGCATAGGAAATTGGCGGCATGGCCGAGCTTGGGATGAGGTTCGACCGGCTTTTGATTCTGACGCAGCCGATGGAAAGTGGCCACGATCGTCGGAAACAAGGCCGTCAGCGAGATGGCCCGGTGCAGATTGGCTTCCGGAGAAAGCTCCGGGTTCTGGTCGAAGGTCGAAAGCAGCGAGGCGACGGTTCTTAAAGCGTCCATTGGATGGCTGGTATGGGGCAGCATGGCGATAAAATCAATGACTTGCTGGGGCAAGGTCCGGCTTACGCGCAGCTCCGCCTTAAGGTTCTCCAACTCCTCATGGCGCGGCAGGCGGCCGTGCCAAAGCAGATACACGCATTCCTCGTAGGTGGCGCTCTCGGCCAGCTCCTCGATGGGATAGCCCATGTAGTAAAGCTTCCCCGCAGTCCCGTCAATCTGGCAGAGCCGGCTCTTGGCCGCGACAACCCCTTCCAATCCCGGGGAATACCCCTCGGCAACTTTCTTCACAGACTGCAGCAAGGCCTCAGCGTCGCGTTTGGGATCTGTCATGATGCCCTCTCATTTAACGACCCAATTCTCCGAGCCATTGAGCAATTTCTGCAAATCCACGGAGGCGGTCTTTTTAGCGGCCGCGACCTGTTCGTCGATCAGTTCGTGCAGGGTGGGGCGTTGCACGCAGCGGAAAACCCCTTGCGGCACGGGAAAATTAGGGCGCTGCAGGTGCGCCAGCACATGGGCCAGGGCTGGAGAGACCGCTTTCTCATCATGAACCAGCAGATCGGCCGGAGGCGTGAGCGCCGAAAATTCAACCACCTCGGGCGTCAACCCTGTTAAGCGGATGCCGCGATTCTTGTGTTTTCCGAAGATCAAGGGCTGGCCATGGACCAGATTCACATTATGATCATCACGAACGGCCTTATCGGAAACATCGGTCCAAGCCTCGTCGTTAAAGACGATGCAGTTCTGAAATATCTCGATAAAAGCCGAGCCTTGATGCCGGGCCGCGCGGCCCAGGACATCGCTCAAAAAATTCAAGTCCGTGTCCACGGCCCTGGCCACGAAGGTCGCCTCCGAGGCCAGGGCGATGGAAATCGGATTGATGGGATAATCCACCGAGCCATAAGGCGTGGACTTCGTCTTCTTCCCGATTTCGGAAGTCGGCGAGGTCTGGCCCTTGGTCAGGCCGTAAATCTTATTATTGAACAGCAATATTTTGATGTCGACGTTGCGGCGCAAGGCGTGAATGAGATGGTTGCCCCCGATGGAAAGCCCGTCGCCGTCTCCCGTCACCACCCAAACCTGCAAATCGGGACGAGCGCATTTAAGCCCCGTGGCAAAAGTCGGCGCCCGGCCATGGATGGAATGAAAGCCGTAGGTGTTCATGTAGTAAGGGAAGCGCGAGGAGCAGCCGATTCCGGAAACAAATACGTACTTTTCGGGCGCAATTCCCAAGCTGGGCAGCAGTTT
>MGUO01000126.1:1846-12108 GCA_001800015.1 Elusimicrobia bacterium RIFCSPHIGHO2_02_FULL_57_9 | reverse complement strand
CTAGCCGCCCTGCGCGAGCAGCGCCCTTCGGTGATTGTTCTAGATGTGCAACTGCCCGATATGCATGGCTTTGAGCTTTGCCGGCGCATCAAACACCAAGAGGCTTTCCGGAACACCCCCGTGATCCTCCTTTCCGCCTCAACCCAGTACAGCGACCCCCGCGACCGCGTGGAGGGGCTGCTTTCGGGCGCCTCCGCTTTCCTCTCCAAGCCGATCACGATGGAACGGCTTTGGGTTGAAATAGACGCACTGCTGAAACGCTGAAACGGCTTCTTGACAGAGAGGCCTTGTCCTGCTATCATAACAAGGCTTCAGGGCAGTTCCTCGATAGATTGAATAAACCTTCTGGAATTTACTGGAAAATGGAGAAAATTATGGCCGAAATCCAATTGACCGACGAGACCTTCGATCAGGATGTGGTGCAAAGCCCCCAGCCTGTGCTCGTCGATTTTTGGGCTCCCTGGTGCGGCCCCTGCCGCATGCTGGCCCCGGTGGTCGAGGAAATCGCCAAGGAATACATCGGCAAGATCTGCGTGGCCAAGATCAACACCGACGAGCACCCCAACGCCGCCAGCCGTTATAAAATCTCCGCGATCCCCACGCTGCTGTTCTTTAAAGGCGGCAAGGTCGTCGAACAGTTGGTGGGCGTTCATTCTAAGGCCGAAATCAAGAAAACACTCGATTCTTTGATCGTCTAAATAAAACTCTCTGCGATTTGAAGCCGCCGCTGAACCTCTCTTGACCATCTATGAAGTCTCGCTTGTATCTGGTGGATGCTCACGCTTACTTGCATAGGGCGTATCATGCCCTGCCGCCGCTTAATAACTCCAAGGGCGAGCCGGTGGGGGCCCTTTACGGCTTTGCGCGCATGCTGCTGCAGCTGCTCAAGAAAGAGAAGCCGGATTTGGTCGCGGTGTGCTTCGACCACCCTGAGCCCACTTTCCGCCATAAGGCTTATGAGGCTTACAAAGCGACGCGCAAGAAAATTGACCAGGATTTGCTCGGTCAGCTTAAAAAAGCCGCTGGAATGGCCGAGGCCATGGGTTTTACGGCCGTGGAGCTTCCCGGCTACGAGGCCGACGATATCATGGCCACCTTGGCCCGCCGCGCCGTGAGCTGCGGCCTGGAAGCGGTGCTTGTGACCGGGGATAAGGACGCCCTGCAAATGGTGAGCCCCGGAATCCGGGTGCTGCGCGATGTGGCTAACAGCGTATGGATGGACGGGCCCCAGGTGGAAGCAAGGCTGGGCGTGCCTCCGGCCGCTGTGATCGACTATTTATCCGTTATCGGCGATGCCTCGGATAATGTGCCGGGGATCAAGGGAATTGGTCCGGTCGGCGCGGTTAAGCTGTTAAAGGAATACGGAACGCTGTCGGCGGCTATCAAGGCGGCCAAAGCCGGCGATAAGGATATCCCGTCTAAAACGGCTCAGGCCCTGATGAACGGCGAAGAGTCGGCCAAAGCGGCGGCGGCCTTGCTTAAGCTTGAGGATAACGCGCCCGTTAAAATAGCGCCTCAGGATTGCCGCTTGCCTCAGCCCGAGCCGGATCGCCTGGTCAAGCTTTTTCAGGATTTGGAGTTCACTTCTCTGCTAAAAGAGATGCTTCCGGCTGCGGCTGCCCAGGAAATGTTTTCGGGCGCATGTATAAAGGAAACTCCCTTTACGGATTTGCATAAAGACCTGGCCCGCGCCAAATGCGTCATGCTGGCGGCCGTGGCGAATAATGAGGGCAATTTGTTGGACTGCTCCCGCCTGCATATGGCGGTGGGGCTTGAGGACGGAAGGACATCCTTTTTAGATGAAGCCCAGATTAAGCGCGCTTGCGCTTTGCGCGAAATTTTAGCCGGCAAGGCCCTAAAAATAGGCTGCGGGCTTAAAGAAACGGCGACCGCTCTCGAAATCTTGGGCCTCAAACTAGCGGAGCCATGGTTTGACGCGATGATCGCCGCCTATTGCTTAAGCCCCGTGCGTCCCCAGGTCGAAGCGATGGTCAATGGGGATTGGAAAAGCCTTTTGTCCCTGCGCTTGGCCAAGGCTTTGAGCTATAAGGATTTGCAAGCGAGTATGGAAAAGATAGGCGTGCTCAAGCTCTACAAAGAAATGGAGATGCCGTTGATTTCTATTTTACGCGAAATGGAGCGCGAGGGCATCGGTTTGGATGAGCCCTATTTGCGCCGGCTTTCCGGCGAGTTTGAAAGCGAGATTTCAGCGCTCAAATTAAAGCTTGATGAGATGGCGGGCGCGCCCATCAACGTCAATTCTCCGAAACAGTTGGCCGAACTTTTGTTCGACAAATTAAGGCTGCCCGTGGTCCATAAAACGGCCAAGGGAGGCCGCTCCACGGACGAGGAATGCCTGCAAATTCTGGCTTCCCGGCACCCCATTGCGGCCAAGGTGCTGGAATACCGCGAGTTGACCAAGCTTAAGTCGACTTATATCGACGGTTTGCTGGACCGTCTGGACGCTCAGGGCCGCGTGCATACCCGCCTTGATCAGATCGGCACGGAAACAGGCCGCTTATCCAGCTTAAATCCCAATTTGCAGAATATCCCCATCCGCTCCCGGCTGGGGCAGAAAATTCGGCGCGCTTTCGCGGCGGGTCCCGGCTGTCTGCTCGTTGCTGCTGATTACTCCCAGATCGATTTAAGGGTGCTGGCCCACGTTTCGCAGGACGCCGTGCTCATGGATTCTTTCCACAAGCATGAGGACATTCATTTGCGCACGGCTTGCGGGATATTCCGCCTTGAGCCGGCTTTGGTGGACGCGGAAATGCGCCGCCGGGCCAAGGCGGTTAATTTCGGCATTGTTTACGGCCAGAGCCCGTTTGGCTTGGCCGGTGTTTTGGGCATTTCACAAAGAGAAGCCGCGGAGATTATTAAAAAATATTTCGAACGCTACCAAGGCGTGGCCCGGTGGCTGGAAAAGAATTTGGAAGCGGCCAAGCATGACGGGATGGTGCGAACTTTTTTAGGCCGCATCCGCTATTTGCCGCAGCTTGCCGCCAAGAATACGGCCTTGCGCCAGTTCGGCGAAAGGGCTGCCGGCAATACGCCCATCCAGGGCGGTTCCGCCGACATCATTAAGCTGGCTATGCTTCGGGTTCATAAAGGGCTGGGCCAATTCAAGGCGAGAATGCTTTTGCAGATACACGATGAATTGCTTTTCGAGGTCCCTCACGCCGAGGTGAAGGAATTCGTTGTCTGGGTTCGCCGCGCCATGGAACAGGCCGTTAAGCTTTCCATTCCTCTGGTGGTCGACGTCAAAGTCGGGCCTAATTGGCAGGATATGGAGAAATCCTTGCCGTCCATCGTCGCGGGGGGGCGGCGATGACGCGCTTTTCGTACGAGCCGATCAATTTCCGGCGCCTGGCCCCAGCCATCCGCACTCTGATTATCGCCAATATCGTTTTTTTTCTGCTCGGCAATCTGGTAGGGAATCAGTTTTATCAGCTTTTTGGGCTGGTCCCCAAGCATGTCATCGAGGACCGTTGGGTCTGGCAGCCGCTCACCTATTTATTCCTCCACGGCGGCCTGATGCATCTGCTTTTCAATCTTTTCGCGCTTTGGATGTTCGGCATGCCGGTCGAGGCCCAATGGGGGGAAAAGGAATTCATCAAGTATTATTTTATCTGCGGCCTGGGCGCGGCGGCCGCCTCCATAGCGCTCGATGCGACTTCTCCGGTTCCGGTCATAGGCGCCTCGGGCCCGGTTTACGGCATGCTGGTCGCCTTCGCCATGCTTTATCCGGATGCGGTCGTCTACCTTTATTTCCTTATTCCGGTCAAGGCCAGCCACATGGCTATTCTTTTCGGCATCATTGAGTTTTTTGCCGGCGCATCCGGCAGCACGCCGGGAATCGCCCGTTTCGCCCATTTGGGCGGCATGATCACGGGTTATTTCTATATTCGCTGGTGGGGGGTGGTCAAAATAAAGGCCAAGGCGGTTTGGAGAGCGATGGGGGAAGACGGCTCTTCGGCTTCCTCTTCCCGCCCCGCGCGTCGCGCGGATTTTAGGCGGCAGGAACCGGAGTCCCCCATGGCCGAGATTGACCGGATTTTGGATAAAATATTGGTCAGCGGCCTTGATTCGCTGACCGAGGAAGAGCGCGCGATCATGAAGCGCTATTCCGATAAAAAAAATTGAAAAGGCTGATAATTGGACTTACCGGCGGGATCGCCTCGGGCAAAAGCCTGGCTTTACGGGAGTTCTCCCGCTGCGGTGCCCGCGCGCTCGCGCTTGACGATGTCGCCCGCCTCCAGGCGCGCCGAGGCGGCCCGGCTTACCACGGCATCATCAAGGCTTTCGGTCCGGCCGTTCTTGATTCAAGCGGCGAGATCGACCGTAGCCGCCTCGGCCGGCGGGTATTCGCTTCCGTCTCGGCCAGGAGGAAGCTCGAGAAAATCACCCATCCCGTGATTTTACGGGAAATGCGCAAGCAGGTGTGCGGGCGCGGCGGCGGCCCCTGTGTCGTCGACGCGCCGCTGCTCTTCGAGGCCGGGCTGCAAAAAGAGTTCGATTTAACGTTGCTGGTGGCGGCAGGCTGCGGACTCCAACTCTCGCGGCTTAAGCGACGCGAGGGCTTAAGCCTGGTCCAGGCGCGGCGCCGCATCGCCGCGCAAATGCCGTTTTCCGCGAAAGAAAAGCTGGCTGATATCGTGCTGCGCAACAAAGGATCGAGAAAAGAATTTCAACGCAGAATCAGACAGTATTACCGAGCATTGGAATTGATAGGAGCCTAACATGGAAAGCACGGCACAGCCCAAACCGCCTCAGACGCCCCAGCCTGGAAAACAGTTGGATGTCACGCAATTATCCAAAATGACGATCGCCGAACTGAGCGGGATCGCCAGGGACCTGAAGCTTGAAGGGGTCTCGGGCCTACGCAAGCAGGAGATGATCGCCAAGATTCTGAAGGCCAGCTTAAGGCCAACGGCATGATTTACGACGAAGGGGTTCTGGAAATACTTCCCGACGGCTTCGGCTTCCTGAGATCCCAGGATTATAATTATTTGCCCGGACCCGATGATATTTATATCTCCCCGTCCCAGATCAAGAAATTCGGCTTGCGCAAAGGCGATATGGTGGCCGGGTTTGTGCGGCCGCCCAAAGAGGGCGAGCGGTTTTTCGCCCTGCTTCAAGTCAAGAAGGTCAACGGCATAGACGCCGAGACCCCCGCCCTTAAGGAACGGCCGTTTTTCGACAACCTGACCCCCCTGCATCCCGATCAGAGATACAACCTTGAGACCGAGCGCACCGAGCTTACCACGCGCCTTATGGACTTGATCGCTCCGGTCGGAAGAGGCCAGCGCGGGCTGATCGTGGCCGCGCCAAAAACGGGAAAAACCGTAATCCTGCAAAAAATAGCCAATGCCATTTCCGCGAACAATCCGGAGGTCGTCATGCTCGTCCTGCTTATTGACGAGCGGCCCGAGGAAGTCACGGATATGCAGCGCAGCATCAAGGGAGAGGTCATTTCCTCTACTTTCGACGAACCGGCGGACCGCCATGTTCAGGTGGCCGAAATGGTCCTGGAAAAGGGCAAGCGCCAAGTCGAGATGGGCAAGGACGTCGTGATTTTGCTTGATTCGATCACCCGGCTTGCCCGCGCTTACAATACCATCACGCCCTCAAGCGGACGCGTGCTCTCGGGAGGCTTGGAGGCGACTTCGCTGCAGCGCCCCAAGCGCTTTTTGGGCGCGGCCCGCAATATCGAAGAAGGGGGAAGCCTCACCATCATCGCCACGTCCCTGGTCGATACCGGCAGCCGCATGGATGAGGTCATCTTCGAGGAGTTCAAGGGCACCGGCAACATGGAAGTCTATTTGGACCGCAAGCTTGCCGACCGGCGCATGTTCCCGTCGTTTGAAATCAACCGCTCGGGCACGCGCAAGGAAGAGCTGCTGCTCTCGGAGGACGAAATCAACAAGATGTGGATTCTGCGCAAGGTTCTAGCGCCTCTTTCTTCCGTGGAGGCCATGGAGCTTTTGCGCGACAAGCTGTTGGCCACCAAATCCAACAAGGATTTCCTGAAGTCCATGGAAATCTCGAACTTGTCCTAAGTGCTCAGGCTGCTCGCGTTGGCGGCGCATATTTCCATGTCGGCCGGGGCCCAGCCGCCGGACTGGCACCGCTATTCGGTGCTCACCGAGGCCGGGCCTGAAGAAACGCCTCCGGTGATATTCCAAAAGGTCAACCGTCTGGTTTATAACGAGCATAAAATACAGCGGGGCGAATACAGCGCCTGGCATCTGGCCAAGGTTTACCGTACCACGGCGATGAGCCTGCAGACCACCAACAATGATGAAATGCTGGTTCTTTACCCCGGCAAAAAAGTGCTGGTTCATAACAAGGACGGCCAACTTTATCAGGTCAGGAAAGCCAGCGAAACCTTGGACGCCGTCGTCGGCAGATGGTATAAGGATTCCCGCCAGGCTGTGAGATTCAAAGAGCAAATCGTAATGGTAAACAAGCTCCCCGGCAGCGCGATGTTGGAAGACTATGAATTCCTCAAAGGGGCCCGCCTTCTTCTGCCCAAGGTTAAGATGATCTTCGATACCTACAGCTTCCCTTTCCAGGACGGCCGGCCGGCCGTCAGCTCCGGTTACGGATTGCGCAGGCACCCCATGCAGAAAACCAAAAAATTTCATGAGGGGCTTGATTATCCCAAGCCTTGGGGAACGCCGGTATTTCCCTCGCGCAGCGGCAAGGTCGTAGAAGCCGACTGGACCGAAGGCTACGGCATGCTTCTGGTGATCAGGCATAGCGATGGAGCGACCACGCGCTACGGACATCTTTCCAGGATTTTCGTCCGGGTCGGACAGATGGTGCAGCGAGGAAGGACCTTGATCGGACGGGTCGGCTCAACAGGGCTTTCCACCGGGCCTCATTTGCATTTCGAGGTGCGCGATAAAAACGGCAAGGCCCACAATCCACGCACCAAAATTGGCCGGCGCTAGAAGCTCCTCTGGATGGTGTCCAAGACGCGCAACAGATCGTTGTATTCATACGGCTTGAAAACAACGTGGTCGGCCCCATTTTCGCGCGCTCTTTCCTTTGCTTCGTGAGGGGTGCCCGCGGTCATGATGACGATGGGGATGTTCTTGGTGCGGGGGTCTTGCCGCAGCTTGCGGCACACCTCCCAGCCGCTCATTCCAGGCATGATTGAATCAAGCAAAATGACATCCGGAAGAGTGTCGCCGGCGAGCTTAAGGCCGGTCTGTCCGTTTAACGCCCGTTCCACCGCGAACTGGCCCGTGGACTCAAGCCTGAGGGCCAGCATTTCCACCAAATCTTCCTCGTCATCGATGATCAGTATTTTTTTCTTTGCCTTATCGTCAGCCTTATCGCCTGTCATTTTGCCCTTCCTTTGAAAGCGGTGGGCCGTCCGTCTAATTTTTTAGGGCCGGAGAATCGTCCGCGCGCCGCGGCTGTGTAATAAACGCTTAAAAACAGCAGAAGCCCGGCGAAGGTGTATCCGGTCAACTGATTAGGGGGGGAGACGAAGAGCGCGGTGATAAACAGAATCCAGGCCACGGCCAAGGTGTTTATGAGGCCGCCCCATTTCCCTAGATTCCACGGCCCCAATTGCCGCCAATTTTCCAGCCTGCGCGCGCGCAGGGCCAGGAATATGGGGATCATGTAAGAGATGTAAAGGCCTATGGTGGAAAGCGAAACGATAACCACAAAAGCCCCGGAGTAGACGGCGATGAGGAGCGCCAAGCCGACGGAGAGCCAGATGGCCGCGGAGGGCGTGCGGTGGCGCGTATTGACCCGGGCCCAAATGCGGGAATAGGGGAGGCCGCCATCGCGCGCGAAGGCGAAAATCATGCGCGCGTTGGTGGTCACTGATGACAAGCCGCAGAACCACATGGCGGGCAGTATGGCCCACACCAGCGCCCTGCCGACGCCGGCGCCCAGCGCGCGCTCGGTGATGTGAATAAAGGGATTGGCGGCAAGGGCTGCGGCCGGCAAGTCTTGTATGGCCAAGGTAATGGCCAAAAGCAAAATATAGCCGAAAACCCCGGAGATAAGCACGGCGTTGAACATCCCCCAGGGCGCGTTGCGCCGCGGGTCCACGGTTTCCTCGGTGATGTGGGCCGAGGCGTCATAGCCGGTCAGCGTCCATTGCGCCTGAAGCAGCCCGATCAAGAAGGCCCAGGCGTAGGGATAATGGGAAGTGGTAAAGCCGGTCTGAAAGGCGAAGGAAAGCGGTTGGCGCGGCGCGAAGAAATAGAAGCCGGCCGTCAGGATCAGGGTCAGGACGATATGATACCAGACGCTGAAATCATTGAGAAGCGCGACGGCGCGGATGCCGTAGTGGTTGAGCAGGCCGTGGCTAAGCAGAAGCAGCGCGTAAATGGCGAGCAGCGTGCCGCGCCCGGGCAGTCCCAGCAGGTCGGCGACGAACAAGGCGATGCCGTAGTCTATTCCAGCCGTTGTCGCCACTTGTCCCACCAGGTTAAACCAGGCGGTAAACCAGCCCCAGCCCGGTCCTCCGAGAAGCGCGGCCCAATGGTAGACGGCTCCGGCTGTGGGGATGGTCGAGGCGATTTCCGCCATGGAAGCCGCCACCAGCAAAGTGAATAGGGTCACCAGAGGCCAGCCCCAGCCGTTAACTCCCGGGCCGGCATAGGTCAGGCCTTGTCCATAGAGCACGATGGCTCCGGTCAAAATCGATATGATGGTGAAGGAAACCGCGAAATTGGCGAAGCCGCCCATGTCGCGCAAGAGTTGCTGGGCGTAGCCGAAGCGATGCAAATCCTTGGCGTCGAGCAATATTTGCTGATGTCTCTCCTCGTTCACGAAGAGGATTCTAGTAAACTGAGGACCAGTCGCGGTAGGTGATGCGGAACTCCACGCGGCGGTTTAATATTCGGCCTTCCTCGGTGTTATTGTCGGCGATGGGGTCGGAAAAACCCTTGCCGATGTAGCGGATGGAGGGCGTGGGGATGCCTCTCTTGACCAGGTAGGTGTTGACCGATCTGGCCCGGCGCGTCGACAACTCAAGATTATAGGGTTCGCTGCCGATGTTGCAGGTATGAGCCAGGACCAACAGTTTAAGCCTCGGATGAGTGGCAAGAATCTGGGCGACCGCGTCCAATGTCGTATAAGAGGCCAAGGTGATTTCATCCGAGTCGAACTCAAACTGGATTTTGGGCAAATCTCCTTTTCGCACTTTGCGCATGATATCGTCTAATTCCGCCTGGGCCTCGTCTATCCTGTCGTTGCCGCCGATGCGATCCTTGCTCATTTCCATGACGGGATTGTTCATGTCGATGACCCCCAAATCGTTGTTCGGGATGCAGGCGCAGAGGGCCGCGCAGCAGGCTAAAAGCAGGACCGCACGAAAATTTCGCAGCATGCTCATAGTTTAGGGGATGCTTAAGACGGCCGCAAGTACGGGATTGTTACAAATCAGCGGGCGATCATTTAAACGCCCGGCGCAGCACGGTCGCGCGGAGAATCGAGAGGCAGGCAAGCAGCACCCCGAAGACGCAGATCACGGTCGCTCCGGTCGGCGCATCGAAGCGGAAAGAGAAGTACATGCCCAGCAGGCTGGCCGCGCCTCCCATCGTCCAGCCGATGGCCAGGCGCGTGCCGACGGATTCTGAAAACAGCATGGCCGTGACGGACGGGACGATGAGGTAGGTGAAAACAAGTAGAACCCCCGCTATCGCAACCGAAGACGTCACGACGAAACCAAACGTAGCGTAGAATAAGAAGTCCCAAAGCTTTACGCGATAGCCCTTGCGGCTCGCCTCTTCGGGATCGGTCGAGATGGTCAGAAAAGGTTTGCGCCAGAACCAATGAAGTGCCCCGATGAACGCGTAAAGCAACGCCATCTTCTGGACTTCCCAGGGACTCACCGCCAACAGATTGCCGACCAGGATGTGCTTGATGTGCTCCGAGCCTTCCGGCAGGCGATCCATGATGAGAATGGCCAAGGCCGCGCTCATCGCGTAAACGATCCCGATCAATGCCTCTTGCGGGATTCTCGTACGGCGACTGCGCGTGACGGAGAAAAGTCCAGCGCCAACAAGCGTGAAACCCAACGATAAAAAATAGGCGCTGCGACCATGGAGATCATAGCCGGACAGAAGGGCGACCGCGCTGCCCAGAGCGGCAACCTGGGCAAGAGAGAGATCGACGAAAATGACGCCGCGCTCAACCACGTGAAGGCCCAAGTAGGCGTGAATTCCAGCCAAGACCAAGCTCGCGATGAAGGGCCAGAGCATTATCTGCAAGATATCGTTCATGGCTTG
>MGUO01000126.1:1329-1814 GCA_001800015.1 Elusimicrobia bacterium RIFCSPHIGHO2_02_FULL_57_9 | reverse complement strand
AGGATCAGCTTCAGATCGTGATCGAACAGATCAAAATAAGTCTTGATGCTCGGCTCGGAGCCCACCGAAGGCGGCAAAATGACGAGGCGGGCTCCCGTATCCTCGGCGATCTTTTGCGGGAGCTTCTCATCGAAGTAGGGTTCGATGAGGACAAGTGGTATTTTCTCGCGCTTCATCTGCGTCTCCAGGGCCTGGACATGGGCGGGTGAAGCTGGTATGCCGGGTCGCGGCTCGATGAAACCGGCGACCCGCAGCCCGAAGCGCTTGGCGAAATTGGGCCAGGAGTTATGATAGGTCACGACACGCAGGCCTTTGAGCGCAACGGAGAGGGCTTCCCACTCCTTGGTCTTTTCATCCAGCCTCTTTTTGAATTTTACGAGGTTGGCCTCGTAGTCGCCCGCGTGCGCCGAATCAATCTGCGAGAGCCGCTGGGCGATGTTGCGGGCAATCGCCAGGCCGTTGGCAGGGTCAAGCCAATAGTGCGG
>MGUO01000126.1:0-1315 GCA_001800015.1 Elusimicrobia bacterium RIFCSPHIGHO2_02_FULL_57_9 | reverse complement strand
CCCTGGTTTCCCGGGAGAATGCCGGTGTTTCTGGAGTTGGTCAGAAGAGCCCCGGCCCAGGCGACCTCAAGCTCAAGGCCCACCTGCACGAAGAGATCGGCGCCCTTGAGCTTGAGCAGATAGCTCGGCTTGGCTTGCACGAAGTGCGGATCTTCGTAACCCTTGGCGATGGATTGCGCCTCGGCGAGGTCGCCTCCGACCTCGCGAGCCAGGGCCGCGAAGTCCTCCGTCGTCGTCACGATCCGAATCTTGGCCAGCGCCAAAGACGGCATGCAGCAGAGAACGGCGGCGAGAATGGCTTTAATTTTCATGATCAGCATCCTAGATGCTATAAGAATTTCCTCAGCCGCATCTAGGCCGGGCCCGAAGGGTCCCGGCCTAGAACGGATGCGCTCCATGCGCCCCTATGTTGAACGTGATCTTAAGAATACCGAGCGTCTCTTTGGCTCCATCGAAACGGCGCGCCTGCCTTCCCTGAAGGCTGATGAGGCTGAATTCGCTGGGAGTGAAGGTCAGGTAGGCGAGTCCCGCCTGCTCATGCCGCGAACGATCGGCCGGGAGTTGCGTGTAATCGTAGCGCGCGCCGAAGCGCCAGCGCCGTGCGAATTGATATTCAATGTGGCTGAACATCCCGACGCTGCCGGCTGTGGAGCCGGCGGGAGCGTCGCGCCTGCCCCAGACCACCTCCGTCTGCCAGAAAGCCGAACGATAAATGCTGCGTCGCGGGTTTTTCCAACGGAATGTCAGGTCGATGCCGCCAAGTTGCGATGCCAGGCTACGAGACGAGCCGGTCACGTCATTGAACTCTTGCCCGGCCGCGCCATAGGCGTAGCTGCCTCCGAGTGTGGCGTTGACAGCATCGGTCAGATCGTAGTAGGCGCCGGCGTGGCCGACGTAGAGCAAGTTGCCGCGCCCAGCTCCATCAAAGGCAGGGCTTTCCCCGGCGGTAGGCGTGTTGATCACCTCTCCATCCAGAGTCACGAGGACCCACGGGTTGGGCGCCTGCCAGGACAGATCGGCTCCCGCGCCGGAGAGGCCCTCCGCGCCGAAGAATCGCTCATGGACCAACGGCCGGTCGGCGAACGCGGTTTCCGGGGGGTGCGTCCGGTTGAACTTGCCGAAATCAGCGCGGAACTTGCCGACCTTGAGCGCCAAGTCCTGGGGGAGGTGAAACCAGGTGAGGGTGCCTTCTTCCAAATCAACGCCCTCGCGGTTGACTGAGATGAAGAAGTCGGCGCGGGCATAGGGATCGACGATGGACTGCAATCCCAACTCAGCTTCCTTGAGATCCAGAGCAGGTGCAAGCTCCACGCCT
>MGUO01000125.1:986-1577 GCA_001800015.1 Elusimicrobia bacterium RIFCSPHIGHO2_02_FULL_57_9 | reverse complement strand
AAAAAGGAAGACTTCGCATCCGTGCACATAAAGGAGTTTAAGGCGTCCACGCCGCGTTTTGCCGACTCCGAAAAAATGAGGTCGGAAGAGATCCCGCTGAAGCCCCAAAGGGCCATTCAGGAAATGCGGGACGCACTTCCAAGCGACGCCGTTCTGTTCGTGGATATAGGAACGGTCATGTTCTGGGCTCTTCACTATTTCCCTGTTTACGAGCCGGATACGTTCTACATTAACATGGGATTCGGCTCTATGGGGCATGCGGTCGCGGCGAGCATAGGGGCGAAACTGGCCCGGCCGGATAAGCCGGTGGTCGCTTTGGTGGGGGACTCGGCGTTCGCCATGAACGGCATGGAAGTGCATACCGCGGCGGAGATCGGCGCTCCGGTGATCTGGGTCGTGTTCAACAACGGGGGGCATGGGATGGTCTATCACGGCGAACGCCTGCAATTCGGAGGCAAGTTCACTACCGGTATATTCAGGAACAGGCTTAATGCGGCAGAATTGGGACGCAGCCTGGGGGCCGAGGCGTTCGAGGTCAGCAGGCCCGGCGAACTTTCCAGCTGTTTGAAAGCCGCTCTCGGGTCCGGGAGG
>MGUO01000125.1:0-951 GCA_001800015.1 Elusimicrobia bacterium RIFCSPHIGHO2_02_FULL_57_9 | reverse complement strand
GGTCCCGCCGATGGGGCACAGATTGAAAGCGTTGGAGAAAATATTCGCGGTTTGAATCGCGGAATTACTTATGAAAAACAACAGGGAAATTATAGGGGAGCTGATCTGCGGCTACCGGAAGGCTAAAATACTTTTTACAGCCTCTTCGTTGGACCTGTTCAGCCTGACCACGGGGAAAGGCGCCGGAGCCCGGCAAATAAGCCGGGCCCGGAAGACAGATCCAAGGGCGACGGAGATATTGTTGGATTCCCTGGCGGCCATGGGCTTCATGATTAAGAGGGCCGGATTGTATTATAATTCCGCCATGGCCGACAGATTCCTGCTGCCCGGAAAACGGGAATATCTCGGGCACAATCTGCACTACCAGAATATGATCTGGGATGCCTGGTCAAAGCTCGAGGATGTTGTCTCGAAAGGAAAAACGGTATTTCCGTTACGGAAGCTTCTTTCAGGCAGGAAAGGTTTCCTGGACGGCTATATACGCGGGATGAACGATATCGCCGCAGGCCCGGCGGCCGAAATAGCCTCCAGACTTTCACTGTCCGGCTCGACCCGGATGCTGGATGTGGGCGGCGGCCCCGGGACTTATACGGCGGCTTTTCTTAATAAAGGGAGAAAAATGAAAGGGGTAATACTGGACCTGCCTGAAACCCTTAAGGTCACCCGGAGCATTTTTAAAGGACATCCGCTTTCCGGACGGGTTTCTTTTATCGAGGGCGATTATCACAAGGAGCCTTTCGGTAATGCCGTTTATGATGTGATACTGTTCTCCAACGTGACCCACGATGAAGGCCCGGACGAGAACCTGAACCTTCTGCGTAAAGCGTTTTCAGCCATGCGCGGCGGCGGCCGGGTAGTGATACACGATTTTATGGTGGACCGCGACGGGGCAGGCCCCGAGTTCTCCGCCCTGTTCTCTGTGCATATGCTGGTTTATACAAATAAGGGCCG
>MGUO01000124.1:5222-12377 GCA_001800015.1 Elusimicrobia bacterium RIFCSPHIGHO2_02_FULL_57_9 | reverse complement strand
ACCAAGGCCACCGTGATGGAGACCTGTTTTCAGTGCCACGCCGACAAGAAAGCGCAGATCCGTAAATCAGCTCATATGCCGATTGTCGAGGGCAAAATGGGCTGCACCGCCTGCCACCAGCCGCACGGCTCAACTTCCGACAAGCTCTTGGCCAAGAACTCCGTCAACGAGACTTGCTATTCCTGCCATCAGGACAAGCGCGGTCCGTTTTTGCGCGAGCACCCTCCGGTGCGCGAGAACTGCCTGAACTGCCACTTGCCGCACGGCTCGCATAACGACAAGATGCTCGTCGCCAAGGTGCCCATGCTCTGCCAGCGCTGCCATCAACTGGGCTACCATCCGACGACCTTCTACGGGATGACGCAGATCAATGCCGAGAATCCCCGCAATTTCAACCGGGGCTGCATAGACTGCCACAGCCGCATCCACGGCTCGAACCATCCGTCGGGCGTGTATTTCCAGAGATAAGAGACATTAAAGGAGAGAGACATATGAAACTGCTTCTGGCGATCTTCGCAACGGCCCTCGCGGCGCGTCCCTCTTGGGCGGCCGAAGTCAAGCAGGAGGCCGAGGCGTCCGTTGAGCATATTTACCTTGACACGAAGGGCGGGCATGCCTCGCAAAAGTTCCGCGAGTACGGCGCGAGGACCAACGGGGTCGTCTTCGAGCGCTACTCGCTCGATATCGACTGGGAGAACTACATGCTCAGCTGCGAGGCCCGCGACGTCTCCCTCGAAGACCAGAACTATCGCTGCGACGGCGGGCAGCCGGGAAAGATGACCTGGTCGGGCGGCTGGGATCAGACCCCGCACGTCTACTCCAACGACACGCGCTCGCCTTTCCGCGAGGTCGCTAGGGGCTATCTCGCCCTTCCCCAAATCGTCCGGCGCGATATCCAGGATGACGCCGACAGGACGTTGTGGTACTCGACCTCGACCTCGGCCCGCAGTTGGAACAACTTTCTTAAGACGCACGCTTTTTTACAGCCGGCCAAGATCCGCGACGACAAGGCGACCGTGAATTTGCGCTTCCGCCCGGCGGATCCCTTGACCTTTACCGTATCCGGTTTGCGCTTTATCAAGCAGGGCACCCGCCCTCTGGGCGCGGCGCTTGGATTCTCCAACGCCCAGGAAATCCTGGAGCCGATCGATTATCAGACGCATGAGATGTCGGCGGAGGTTGAGTACGCCCGGCCGCGCTACCAGGCGAACCTGCACTACAACTTCAGCGACTTCCAAAACCTGACTCCGACTCTAACCTGGGACAGCCCGCGCCGCTACACCGACCAGGCGTATAACGCCAGCGGCTACTCTAACGGCACTAACAGTTCCCAAGGGCGCATGGCGCTCAATCCCAGCAATCAGACGCACAATCTCACGCTGGCGGGAGGCGCGGAGCTGCCCTGGAATACCCGTTTCTCGGGGGATGCCTCCTACGGCTTGATATTGGCGCGCAGCCCCATGCAGCCTTATACCATCAACACGGCGATCAACGCGGCCATCCCGGTGGGGACCTATGGACCGGGGTTCGACGCCACCGATCCCGCCAACCTGCCGGGCCGATACATCGACGGACGCATCAACGTGTACTCGCTGTTTGCGCGTCTGGTCAACCAGGAAATCCGGAATTTAAAGACCTCCTTGGAGTGGAAGACCTGGGCCGAGGTGAACAAAAGCCAGCAGTTCGCCTTCCCCGGCCATGTCGTGTTCGACCAGAACTGGTTGAGGGCCGACGACGCGACCCACCGCCATACCCAACAGAGCGACCGTTTGACGGCGAAGGCCGACTATGATATCAGCGACCCGCTGTCGGTAGGCTTAAACTACACCATCGAGCGGGTGCGCCGGGAGCGAGAGGTGTCGGACCAGTATGAGAACAGCGGCACCGCCGCGACGGTGTGGCGGCCCAACCGCAAGACCATGCTCAATCTGACCTATACCCGCGCCTTGCGGCGCGGGCGGGATTTTCATGTGGAGCTTGCCCACGACACCGCGGGCATGCGCCGCATCGATGTCTCGGACCGGGATCGCAATGAGGGGCGCGTTCAGGGACAATACACCAGCGACGGCGGCATCGTGGCGAGCTTGTCGACCAGAATGGTCCACGATAAGCATAAGCCGGGCAAAGGCAGCCTGGACAACGGCGTGGCGACCCGCTACAGCGAGATGTACGGCATCATCGAGAACCGCAGCATCATCGCCGGCTCGGAGCTGATGGTGCCCTTCAGCGAGAATTGGGATGTCGACGCTTTCTACAGCTACGAGAACGGCCGGATGATTTTCCGCGGCAACGCCACCAGCGGAGGCAACCAGCTGCAAATCAACAGCTACACGCTGCGTCAATTCGAGCATTCAAACGTGGCGGGGCTGAGCGCGAACTGGCGCAAGGACCGTTGGGAGGCCTCCACCGGCTACGATGTCGTCGCCTCGGTCTTGAAGCTGGATCCTATCGCGGTCAACGCGCTGGGCGCCGCGAAAACCGCGCAGTCGCTGCCGTCTACGCAGCGCTTCCTTCAGACGATCAAGGTCTCGAGCGGCTATAAGATCACGCAAAATCTAAAGCTCATCGGCCGCTACCTGTTCGAGAAATTCGACGTCGCCGACTACGCGCTCGGAGATGTTCCGCTGCGGGGCGACGACCTCTACACCTATCTTGGCGCCTCTCTGCGCCCGTACCGGGCCCATATCGCCAGCCTGGGGGTGGATTACCGGTTCTGAAGTGAGCGAGCAACTGTTTCAGGTCGGCATCAACCACCTCACCGCCCCCATGCACTCCCGGGAAAGGCTGGCCCGGGGCGCGGATTCGCTCGATGAATCGCCGAGCCCGCTGCGCCGGGAAGCCGGGCTTGAGGAGATCGTGCTCCTCTCCACCTGCAGCCGGCTGGAGATATTCGCCCGGGCCGAAGATCCCGCCGCGGCCGCAGAGCGCCTCGCCGCTTGGTTTCTGCGCTTGGGCGGCCCTGAAATAAGGGACTGTCTAAAACCGCGATTCGGCGTTTCGGCGATCGAGCATATTTTTCGCGTCGCGGCCGGGCTTGAATCCTGGATTCTCGGGGAATCTGAAATTCTTTGCCAGGTCAAAAAAGCGTATAACGCGGCGCTGGCGCGGCGTTTGACGGGCCCGCTGACCAATCGCGTCTTTCAAAGCGCCATCGCCACTGGAAAACTGGTGAGGACGCAAACGCGCATTCAAGACGGGATACGCTCCATCGGAGGTGCCGCAGCCGTCTTGGCGCGCAAGATATTCGGTTCGGAATGCCGCGGCCAAGCCGTTGTTTTCGGCGCGGGCGAAGCCGCCGAGGCGGTTTGCCGTCATCTGGCGGCCAAGAATTTCGCGCAGCTTTACGTGGCCAACCGGACGCTGGAGCGCGCCGAGGAACTGGCCGGCAAGATCGCGGGCAGAGGCGTTTCATTCGAGGCGGGGCTGCGCAAGATGTCGGAAGTCGAGATCGCGCTTTTTTCCACGTCCTGCGCCAGGCCGCTGGTCGAGAAAGCCTGGCTTAAGGAGACGATTTCAAGCCGCAGCAGGCCGCTGTTTATCATTGATCTTGGGATGCCGCGCAATGTGGCGCCCGAGTGCGCCGCATTGCCGGGAGTCTATCTCTACGATCTTGACGATTTGAAGGGAGTCGTGGAACAGAGCATGACCAATAAAGAAAGCGCCAAGCACGAAGCGGAAGCCATCGTCCGCGGCGCCGTTGACGATTGCCTAGCCCAGATCGCCAAGGCGCGGGGTTTTGCCGGTGCGGTGCGTTAACGATTGGCGAGGTCCCAGGAGCTCTTCGCCTATCTCCTTATGCGCATCCCGATCTCCGCCTTAGAGTGAAGTCCGCGAAGTCCGCGGAGCCGGCAAGCGCCTCTTTTACCGATTAAACCCAATGGATTGAAATGCGTCTTTCCACGGCAGGACTTGCACGCCGTCCATATTTTGCGCGAGGGGGACCTGGGCGGCGCAAATCAGGTCGGATTTAGGGAAATCCTTGGCGAAATGTTTTAAGCTGCGGATGTGCCGCTCATCAATGCGCGGCGCGGATTTAATTTCCACCAATGCCGGGGCCATCCCGGGGCGCTCGATTACCAGATCAATCTCCACATCATCCTTGGTCCGCAAATAGGAAAAAGTGAAATCCAGCTGCTGATAAGAATTGAGGCGATGGCATTCGTTGATGAACCATGTTTCGAAGGCGTCGCCGTATTCGGCCGTTTGCCTCGGGAGCGGTTGATTAAGAGTCCGCTGCAAGGCTCTTTTGACCCCGTAATCGAAAAAATAAAACTTTGGACTTTGCCGCTGAACTTTCCTGACCGAGCGGCCATAGGGATTGAGAAAGATTCCCATATTTGTATCGACAAGGATCTCAAAGTATGTCTGAACGGTCTTATGATCCACTCCGGTGTCTGCGGCGATATTGGTAAAATTCAAGATTTGACCGTTCATTTGCGCGGCGATGGGCAGAAAGAGGCGGAAAGGATCGAGCTGGCGCACCAATTGTTCCGCCACGATCTCTTCTTTAACGTAAGTCTGCACGTAGGCGCGCAGGAAGTTCGCCCTATCGGCATTGTTGTTGAGAGACACGATCTTCGGCAAACTGCCCCACTCCAACGCCGATTCCAAAGCAAACGCGTCTCCAAGCTCGGGGAATGAAAATGGAAACAGCTGATAGACAAATGCCCGGCCGGCAAGCAGGTTGGCCCCGCCTCTTTTCAGTTTTCGACTGCTCGATCCTGTGAGGGCGAAGCGTTGATCCCGCTCTTCAATGAGGAGGTGAACGATATCCAGGAGTTTCGGTGCTTTCTGAATTTCATCCAGGACGATCCATTTTTTCGCATCCACCGCGCGCGCATGTTGTTCGAATAATTTGGGACTTAAAGCGTATCGTTCTTCAACGTCCGGCTTGAGAAGATCGATATATAAGCAATTCTTTAAAAAAGGCGCCTGCCTCAGCATTGTAGACTTGCCGGTTCCCCTTGCGCCGAACAGGAAGAAGCTATGGGTCTTGGATGGGTTGCAGAGCCTCGGGATCATGGTCCCTATTTTAACGCTTTTTAGGCAGCATAGTCCAATGGTGTGTCGCCTTACTCAAGGCTGGATGATATAGCCTGAAATCAAAGAGTCCGAATACCCTATCGGGTATTTGTGCTCTTTGCGAAATAATTTGATAATTTATAGTTTATAGTATATACTAAATTATAAACTATGAAGACAGAGACAAGAGCGCTGATTGTCAAGATCATCCAAGACGAAGGCAGTGCGCGGCCGATTGAATTAGTTAAAAGTCTGGGTATTTCCCCCCAAGCGATCCATCGGCAGCTAAGGTCTTTGGTGGCCTGCGGCTTTCTTGAGCCTCGCGGCCGTGGCCCGATGACTCGCTACTTCATCGCGGGAGCGCCTCAACTCAACGCGGCACTATCCTGGCATGCATCGATCGCCCGCCCGGCCGAAACCCAAGGGGAGTTCCTCTGCCAGACGCGCGATGTGTTCACGGCCCGCCTGGGCCGCCTGAGTTTATTTACAAGAATGGGGCTCAAAGAAGACGAACTGCCGCTCATAATATCGATGACAGGAGAGATTGGAAACAACTGCTTTGATCACAACCTCGGGAACTGGCGGGATGTCCCCGGGTGCTGGTTTGAGGCTCAGGCCAGCGGCGGGCGTCTGTGGATATGCGTCGCGGACCGGGGACAGGGGGTTTTTCGGTCGTTGACTCGAGCGGATCCGACGATCCCGGACGAACAAGCGGCCCTTGTCGCCGCGTTTGAGAGAACCCTATCCGGTCGGACTCCGGAGAACAGAGGCAACGGCTTGAAATTCGTCAGAAACATCATCGTCGCAAGCGTTGGGCGGGGGCTTGCCTGCCGATCCGGGGCCGGCTTGGTGGAGCGCGGACGGCTCGGTGCAGAATGCAGCAAGGAGCTTACCCGCTTCCCTTCCCAGCCCGGCGGCACGATCACGCTGATCCTTTGGAGCTTAAAATGAGAATAATGCTGAAGCAATACGGAGATATTTTGACATCGCGCCCAGCCGGCAGAGAGGCGGCGCTGGCCATGAAAGCCCGCCTGAGGCCGGCTGCCGGCAAAAAGATCGAACTTGATTTCGACGGTGTCCTCTCTGTCGGCCCTTCGTGGCTCGACGAGGTATTGAGGGCTCTGCAGGCGGATTATGGAAGGGATGGCGTCATTTGCCTTCCGACTAAGAACCTCTCCGTCATCGAGTCACTCAAGGTGATAGGCCGCTGATATTTTGGTATAATCGTTGCATAGAGGTTAAGGCCATGCGTCAACAATTCTGCATCGAATGCCGCTGGATCGATCTGAGGATTGATTTTAACCGCGGGTCGCATTACTTTTGCGTCAAGCGCCGCAAGCCGCTGACCAGCGCCGTCCTTCACCGCAAGGTCTGCAAGGAATTCGCCCGGGTCCTGCCTCAGGAGCATTGGGGTCCATAAAAAAGAGAACTATGAGCCTCGATCAACTCAAAAACGGCCAATCCGCTGTGGTGTTCGGCTATGATCCCGCTCTGGCGGCCGAACGCCGCGAGCGCTTCGAAGATATTGGCCTGGTCGTCAACACGCCGATACGGCGGCAAAGTCAGGCCCCGTTGGGCGATCCCGTCATATTTCTCGTTCGCGGCCTGCGTTTGTGCCTGCGCCGCAAAGAGGCGCGGCACATCTACGTGCGGCCTTGTGACTAAGGGCCATACCGTCGCCCTGGTCGGCACTCCTAATTGCGGCAAGACCACTCTCTTCAACGCCCTGACCGGCCTGCGCCAAAAAACAGCCAATTATCCGGGCGTAACCGTCGAAAAAAAGGAAGGCCTGTTGAAGAGAGGCGACGGCACCTCTCTCATCGACCTCCCGGGCATTTACAATTTAAACGCCCGCACCCAGGACGAAATCGTTTCCCGAGACGTCTTGCTCGGCCGCAGCTCCCATACCCGGCGGCCGGCGGCCGTGCTGCTGATCCTAGACGGAAGCACTCTGGAGCATTCTCTCGCGCTGGCCGCCAGCCTCCTTCCCTTAAATCTCCCCATGGTCGCCGCGGTGACGATGTTCGATGAGATAAAGGCCCGCGGGGGCAGCCTGGATCTAAACGCGCTCTCCCGCGAATTGGGGCTTCCGATCATCCCGGTGATCGGGCACCGGGGCATCGGCTTGGACGC
>MGUO01000124.1:0-5205 GCA_001800015.1 Elusimicrobia bacterium RIFCSPHIGHO2_02_FULL_57_9 | reverse complement strand
GCCGATCCGGCCTCGCGCTATTCATGGGCGCAGGAAATTCTGGGGCGCTGCCTGCGCGTGCCCTTGCGGGAAGACGCGCTGACCCGGCGCATCGACAAAGTCGTGCTGCACCCCGTGGCGGGCCCCCTCATTTTTCTGGCCGTGATGACGGTGTTTTTCCAGTCGATTTTCACCTGGGCGCGGCCCGCCATGGACCTGATGACCGGGCTCTGCCGCGCGTTGGGCGTTTTGCTCGGCCCCTTGATTCCCAATGAAATCCTACGCAGCTTGGTGGTCGACGGCTTGTTAAACGGGGTGGGCTCGGTGGTGGCGTTTTTGCCCCAGATATTGATACTCTTTTTCTTCCTGTTTTTGCTCGAGGACATCGGCTACATGGCCCGGGCCGCTTTCCTGATGGATCGCTTGATGGGCTGGGTGGGGCTTCAAGGCCGCTCCTTCATCGCGCTGATCTCCTCCTATGCCTGCGCCGTGCCGGCAATCATGGCCACGCGCGTGATCCCCTCGCCCCAAGACCGGCTGGCGACGATCTTAGTCGCCCCGTTTGTGACCTGTTCGGCCCGGCTGCCGGTTTATGCGCTTTTCATCGCGGCCTTCATCCCCGACCAAAGGGTTTTGGGGCCCCTGCGCCTGCCCGGGCTGGTGCTCTTCGCTCTTTACCTGCTGGGTGGCCTCTCGGCGTTGGGGGCCGCCTGGCTGTTGAGATCCAGCCTGCTTAAAGGCCATATCGCCCCCTTTTTCATGGAGCTGCCGCCCTACAGGTTTCCGACGCTGCGCGGCATTCTGCTGGCCATGCTTGAACGCGCGAGGATTTTTCTCAAGAGGGCGGGCACGATTATTCTGGGGGTCAGCCTTATCGTGTGGGCGCTGCTCGCCTTCCCGCGCTCTCCCGCGGGTTCGGCCGCCGACCCCGCGGCTCAAATCCGGCGCAGTTGGGCCGGCAGAATGGGGCAAGCCATGGAACCGGTTTTTCGGCCTTTGGGGTTTGATTGGCGCATCAATGTCGGGATTCTATCCAGCCTGCCGGCGCGCGAGACCATGGTCGCCACGCTCGGCCAAATTTACGCGGCGCAATCGGGGCAGGAAGACGTAGCCCTGTCCAAGAGGCTGCGCGAGCCCGGAGGGGGGCAAGCCCCCCTGGGCTTGCCGGTGGCGCTCTCCGTTTTGGCTTTTTTCGTCTACGCGCTGCAGTGCTTCTCGACCTTGGCCATCATGCGGCGGGAAACCAACAGCTGGCTGCCGCCCCTCATGGCCTTCTGCGCCATGCTGGCCTGCGCTTACGCGGCGTCGTTTATTACCTACAGAACGGCCTTGGCTTTTGGCTTTTAAAACTGGACGAGAAATCGTCGAATGGGCGAGATTTCCATGCGCCCCCTTTCTTTTTCGATGCGCACCTGAATTTGGTGGCGGCCCGGCTGATAGTCCTGCCAATCGTGCCACCACAGCCCCAGCGCCTCGCGGCAGGGCTGCCATTCTCCACCGTCAATGGAAACGGCCACCCGCATGGCCTCCGGCGCTGTTCCAATTTGGAACGTATAATGCGGCGAACTCACGATCTCTCCTTCTATTGGATAGGCGATATTGATATGGGTTGTCTTCTCAACGGCAAGCCTCTCGGCTATTTTGCTCATGATTCCTCCTCGCGCTTTTTAACGGCTACTGTTATAGCGCCGGTGCAACAGAGAGGCCACGCGCCAACAATCCAGTTTTTGTCCGGCAGAAACGTTGCTATAATAACTCTGGCATGAAAAAATTCCAATCGCTCATCGCTTTTTCTGCGTTTTCGTTTTCCGCCTGTTCAGGCGATGTCGTGGAGAGCTATCGCGCGGCCAAGGAAGATTCGCCCGCCGCCGCGCCGGCGGCCCCAAGCCAAGCGGCCGGCCCGCGAGACTTAAGCTGGGATGCGCCGGCCGGCTGGACGAGGCTGCCCGTTTCCGGGATGCGGGTCGCCAGCTTCGGCGTTGGGGGCCGCGCTGAACTCTCCGTGGTGGCCTTGCCCGGGGAAGCGGGCGGGGTGTTGGCCAATGTCAATCGCTGGCGGGGCCAGTTGGGCTTGGCAGGCGTGGACCAGGGGGGCCTCGACGCTCAAACGCGCCGCATCGCCTCGGGGGCCGGCGAATTATTGTTCTTCGACATCAGGGGCAAGGCCCAGGCCGACGGGACCAGCCGCCTAGCCGTGGCCGTGCTCTCAACGGCGGAGCAGACCTGGTTTTTTAAGCTGGCGGGCCCTGATGAGGCCGTGGCCCGGGCCCTGGCCTCATTCCAAGTCTTTTTAAGGAGCCTGCGCCGTGCCGGTTAGAATCTTCGGGCGCCTTTGGCGGGGCTTGGCTTCGTTGAAGCTCACCATCGCCTGCCTGGCGGCGCTTATGGCCTTGGTTTTGGCCTGCACCCTGACGCAGGCCAGCCTTGGCCTTTACGAGGCCGTCAGATTTTATATTCGCAGCCCCTTTCTCTACGCCTATTTCGGGGATTGGAAAGTGCCCCTGTTTCCCGGCGGCGCTTCGGTCGGGCTGATCCTGCTCGCGAATCTGGCCGCCGCTCAATTCGCCCGCCTTGAGCTGTCCTGGCGCAAAGCGGGCCTGTGGGCCGTGCATTTCGGCTTGGTCTTCCTTTTTATAGGGGAGTACGTGACCGGCATGTTCCAGGTGGAAACACAACTCGCCATCGAGGAGGGGGCGACCCTCAATTATTCCGAGGATCCCCGACGCCTCGAGCTGGCGGTCATCGACGAAACCGACCCCGGCTACGACCAAATTTACAGCATCCCGCAAGGCCTGCTTAGGCCGGGCAAGACCCTTGCGCCGCCGCAGCTGCCCTTTGCCGTTCGTATCGAGCGCTGCTCGCCTCCCGTTCTCAACGCGGACGGCATGGTCGCGGGGCCGGGCGCGGTCGAAATAGATATCGGGGGAGCCGATCCCGTCATGTCCTTGGCCAGCGACGCTCAGGCGCGCTCTTTTTCCCGGGGAAAGCGCCGCTACCGCGCCGCCCTGCGCTTAAAGAGGCATTATCTTCCATGGTCTTTGACGTTGAAGGATTTCCGGCATGAAATTTATCCCGGCACCGATATCCCGAGCCATTTTTCAAGCCTGGTGACTCTTTCCAATCCCTCGCTGGGAGAGCGGCGCAACGTGCTGATTTCGATGAATGAGCCGTTGCGCTACGGAGGCAAGGCCTTTTACCAATCGAGTTTCGGCAAGGAGGGGACCCTTTCGGTGCTGCAGGTGGTTGAAAATCCGGGCTGGCTGCTGCCTTACCTTTCCTGCGCCCTGATGGGGCTCGGTCTGCTGGCCCATTTCCTCCGGCGCCTGCGCGGCTCGGTTTCGGGGGCGCGGTGAAAAAGATCGCGGCGCAAAAAATCGAGGTGCAAATGCCCAAAATCGCCGCGGCTCTCGCTCTGGCCTTTTTAACGTTCGCCGCCCTGCCCTCCCGCCGCGCTGCCGCCGATCTGGAGGGCTTCGGCGCTCTGCCGGCTCTTCATTCCGGAAGGCTAAAGCCCCTGGATACGATCGCGCGTTCGGGGCTGCTGCTGCTGCGCGGCAAGCAAAGCGTCCGCTTCGAGGGCCGGAGCGTCAGCGCGATCGAATGGATGCTCGACGTCATGGCCCGGCCGCGGCGCGCCGACGCTTATCCGGTGTTCGCGATCGACGAACCCGATCTGCGCGGCATGCTCGGCCGCCGGCGCGGCGGCGGCAAATATTTCAGCTACCGGGAGCTGGAAGCCTCCCTGGATAAAATCGAGGACCAGTACGCTCAAGCGGCGCGCCTTGAGCCGGCTCAAAGATCCCGTTTCCAATCGGCGGCCTTTAATCTCGGCGAGCGCCTGGGACTCTATCAAAGCCTCCAATATACCTTGCAGATCAGCGCGACTTCTGACTTGCCCGCGGAGCTGCGGGATTATCGCGCCGCCATCCCGGCGGGACTTAAAGCCATCCACGCAGGCCAGGCGAAGGCGCGGTCCCACCCTAAAGCTCTGGAAGCCCTGAACGAGTATTTCCAGCGCTATCAATTCCTGTCCGAGAGGGCTCATTTCCGCCCGATTCCGCCGGCTCAGGGCGACGCGGCAGAGCAGTGGCAGAACATGGGCCAGGCCCTGCTTGAAGCTATGCGCTCAAAGGCGCATCCGGCGACGGAAAGCTACGCGCAAATGGCCGCCTCATGGGCGCGGCAGGATTTTGCGGGCTTTAACGAGGTTCTGGCTGAATACCGCAAGAGCCTGTCTTCGGCGCATCAAGGCCCCGCCTCCTGGGCCCGCCATGAGTCTCATTATAACCGCATAGCGCCCTTTTATCTGGGCATGATCCTTTACCTGGCCGCGCTCATGATGGTGTTCGGCTCCTGGCTGGGTTGGCGCAAGCCCCTTCAGCGATCGGCCTTTGTCTTTCTGCTGCTGGCCTTCGCCGTGCATAGCGCAGGGCTGTTCTTCCGAGTGGTTTTGCAAGGCCGCCCTCCGGTCACCAATCTGTATTCCTCCGCGGTTTTCGTGGGTTGGGTCGCCGCGGCTCTGGCCGCAGAGCTGGAAAGGCGCTACCGCGACGGCCTGGCAACGGCGGCGGGTTGCGCGATGGGCTTTGCGACCTTGCTGGTGGCCCATCATCTGATGAGCCAAGGCGACACCGTGGAGATGATGCGCGCCGTCCTGGATTCCAACTTTTGGCTCGCCACGCATGTGGTGACCATCACCCTGGGTTACGGCGCGAGCTTCCTGGCCTGTGCCCTGGCCCACCTCTATCTGGGACGCGGGTTTGTGGGCGCCTCCGACCCCAAGGCGCAGACGTCTCTTTCGGGCATGACCTACGGCGTCATTTGCTTCAGCCTCTTTTTCAGCTTCATAGGCACGGTGCTTGGCGGCATCTGGGCGGACCAGTCCTGGGGCCGCTTTTGGGGCTGGGATCCCAAGGAAAACGGCGCCCTTTTAATCGTGTTGTGGAACGCCCTGATCCTGCACGCGCGTTGGGGGGGCTTTATCCGCGAAAGAGGTCTGATGCTGACGTCCGTTTTCGGCGGCGTTGTCACCGCTTTTTCCTGGTTCGGAGTCAATATGCTCGGCGTCGGCCTGCATTCCTACGGCTTCACCGACAAGGCCTTCGGCGCCCTGATCCTTTTTGTGGGCGTCGAGCTCGCCGTGATGGGCTTGGGGGCTCGGCCGGCTTCAGTAAAGTTGAAATAGCTTGGCCAGGATGAGCACCTCGGGATGAGCGGAGGAAAGCT
>MGUO01000123.1:13687-19332 GCA_001800015.1 Elusimicrobia bacterium RIFCSPHIGHO2_02_FULL_57_9 | reverse complement strand
GCCTTCCAGCAGCTCGGTTCCAACGCAAATAAGCTGGATCCGCGGCGGCCCTTCCGGGCCGCCGTACTGCGTCCGATTGGGAAATGTTTTCGGGCGCATGCCCCGCTACTGATAAAAGCCGATCGGTTTGGCGCTTTCCGCCGTATTTTCGCCGGCCGTGATAGGCCCGAAGCGCGCTTCGTACTTCTCGATGTTGTCTTTCAAGGCCCACATCAGTCGTTTGGCATGCGTCGGCGGGGAAATGAGCCGGGCTAAAACCTTGCTCTTGGGCGGCGAGCCAGGGTCGCCGTGCGGCTGCAAAAATAGAAAGTCGAGTAAAAACTCGGTTTCAGAGTGCGTGATCAGCGCGAGATTGGTGTAAATCCCGCGGGCCGTGGCATCGTCGATTTCGATCTGCAGGGTGTTCGTTTTTTGTTCCATAGGTTCGGAGTCTATCATTTTTTATTGTATTTTGCGGTCTAATTTGTTACTATCATACGACCTAATGCCAAAAGGGGTGCTCATCGTTATTTCAGCTCCTTCAGGAACGGGCAAATCCACGATCTGCCGCCGGCTGCTTGAAAGGCGTGAGGAATTGCGGTATTCGATGTCCTGCACGACCCGCCTGCCGCGGCCGGGAGAGAAAACTGGGAGGGATTATTTTTTCGTTACCAAGGAAGAGTTCAAGCGGAAGATCTCGCGCAGCGAATTTTTAGAATGGGCCGTGGTGCACGATCATTATTACGGCACCCCCCGTCATTTTATAGAGTCCACGGTTAAAAAAGGACGCAACGTGTTATTGGCTATCGATATTCAGGGAGCTTCATCCATCCGGCGCAAGCTGCCGGAGGACTCCGTGCTTATATTTCTCGCCCCCCCCTCCTTGGAGTCGCTTAAACAGAGGCTGGCCGGCCGCCGCGACTGCTCGCAATCCGTGGCCAAGCGCCTGGCGAATTCAAAAGAAGAGTTGGTTGCGGCCAAAGACTACGACTATCTGGTCGTCAACGACGATTTGGACAAAGCGGTTTCACAAATAGAACACATAGTGACGGCGGAAGGCCTGAAAGTAAGCCGGCAAGACATCTCCGCTTTAATCCCCGTCGGTAAATTGGAGGAACAGAGGCAATGAGCAAAAAGGCAGACGCTTCAAAAACGCCTAAGGAAGAACCGAAGACTCTGGAAGAAATGATCCTGAATTTCCCCGCGGGAAAATATTCGGCCATCCCCCTGGCGGCCCTCTGGGCCAAGGTGCTGCGCCGCAAGGAAGAGCACCGCCACCTGACTCAAAATGAGATACTGGACCTGGCGCTTAAGGACGTTCTGGGCGGAGAGATCACTTGGAGGGACGCCAAGAAATTCGCCGCCGCCGCTCCCGAAAACGGTGAAATCAACAATGGGGCCGAGAAGCACGCCGGTTAAGCGGGTCGTGCTGGGGGTCACGGGTTCCATCGCCGCTTATAAATCGCCGGAAATCGTTCGCGGCTTGGTCCAGAAAGGCCACGAAGTCCGCTGCGTGCTCACCTCGGCCGGATCTCAATTCATCACTCCACTGACTTTGTCCGTTCTATCCAAGAATCCTGTCGCCACGAACATGCATGATCCTGCATTATGGGAAATGGCGCATCTCTCCCTGGCCTCTTGGGCCGATTTGGTTTTAGTGGCGCCCGCGACCGCTGATTTCATGGCCCGCTTGGCCGCGGGACGCGCGGAGGGCCTTTTAGACGGGCTCATCCTTTCCGCGGAATGCCCCGTCGCGTTGTGCCCGGCGTTGGATCAAGAAATGTGGACGCATCCGGCCACGCAGGCTAACGCGGCCAAACTGAAGGAATACGGCTATCAAATTTGGGGACCGGATCAGGGAGAGCTTGCCAGCGGTAAGAACGGCTGGGGCCGTCTTATGGAGCCGGAAGAGATTGTTAAGCGCGTGGGCGGCGCGCCCGGCAAGTTGGCCGTTGGCCAACGCGCCGCACTGCGCCCGATCAGGAATTCTATTCGGGCGCATGTGTAATGACTTCCCTATGGGAAAACAAAACCGTTCTCATCACCTCGGGTCCGACCCGGGAATACCTCGATCCTATTCGTTTCTTGACGAACGCCTCCAGCGGCCGCATGGGCTGGGCCCTGGCCCGGCAAGCCCGCCGTTTGGGTGCGCGGGTCACCGTGATCAGCGGGCCCTCGCCTGATTCGCCTCCTCAGGGAATTCGCGTCGTTCCCGTCGTCACCGCGCTGCAGATGCATCGCGCCGCGCTTAAGTTTTGTCCGCAGGCCGATGTGGTCATCGCCGCGGCCGCTGTTTCGGATTGGAGACTGCCGGCTGCGCTCGTCCACAAGATTCAACGGACCCCAAAAAACCTCCGTTTGACTTTAAAGCCCAATCCCGATATTATCAGAGCCGTGAGCCGCCGGCGCAAAAGTTCGCGCTCCGGGTTAAAGCAAGTTTTGATCGGCTTTGCCTTGGAGACCCGGCGCCCGCTTGCCTCGGCTCGGGAAAAAATGAAGCGCAAAGGTCTGGACATGATAGTGGTCAACGATTCCTCCGCTTTATCGGCGCGGCGCTCGCGCGCCGCCGTTTTAAACCGCAGAGGCGGGATTCGCAAGCTTCCAGTTCAATCCAAGCAAGCGACGGCGCGCGCTATTTTTCAGGAGATTCGAAAATTTTTATGAGACGGGAATTGGCGGCATTGGTCCGGCAGCTGCGAAGGCGCGTGGAAAGCTCGGATGAATCGGAATGGAACTTGCACGGCGCCGCGGCGCCGTGCGCCGGTTCAGCCGATAAGGCCGCCCGACTGGCCGCCCTGGCCCGGCAGGTGAACGCCTGCCGGCAATGTTCGTTGGGAAGCCAGCGCCTTAACCCGGCTTTCGGGGTGGGTTCTCCGGACGCTGGGGTCATGTTCATCGGCGAAGGGCCGGGTTATCAAGAGGACCGGCAGGGAGAGCCGTTCGTGGGGAAGGCCGGCCGGCTTTTGGATAAGATTCTTGCCTCCATTGGGCTTTCCCGCCGGACTGTTTATATCGCCAACATCGTTAAATGCCATCCGATGAAGGATCCCGGCAATCCGCAGGCCCGCGGAAATGATAGGCCCCCTTCCCCGGAGGAAATCGCGGCTTGCCGCCATTTCCTGGATGAGCAGATAGACTTGATTTTGCCTCAAATCATCGTGACCCTGGGCTCGGTGGCGACCCGGGTCATGCTGGGAACGGAAGAATCGATCACCAGGATCAGGGGCCAGTGGCGGACTTATAAAAATATCCGGCTTCTGCCGACTTTTCATCCCGCGGCTTTGCTGCGCAATCCCGAGCTTAAAAAAGACGTTTGGAGCGATATGAAAAACTTGCGAAAGGAACTGGGCGCGCCGGCCGGGGGCAATCCGTGAAAGAGCGCAGTTTGGGACGTATTATCGAGGGCCATTTTAAAAAGGGCCTGCAAAAGGTCGAGGAGATATTCAAGGATACGCGCGCGGCCGATGACAAGCTCTTTTCGTACTTCAGGGTTTTTATAGATGACAAGGGGGTGGCTTCGGTCACGCCCAGCAGCAAATATTTGGTGGGCCGGGTGCTCAAGGCCATGGACGTCAAACGGGCCAGCTTCATCATCGAGTACGGCGCGGCCGATGGAGTCGTGACGCGGAAAATCCTTGAGAAGATGCCCGCTCAGTGCAAGCTTCTGGCCATTGAACTGAATGAAAAATTTTATTCGGACTTAAACAAAATTTCGGATCCCCGCCTGATAGCGCATCACGGAGACGTGCGCGGGGTGGTTCATATCGCCGAACAGCGGGGCCTCGGACCGGCCGATGTGATTGTCTCGGGAATTCCTTTCGCCTTCCTTTCCAGCTCGGGACGGAATGATCTGTTGGCTGATACGGCCCGGCTGCTTAAACCAGGCGGGCGCTTCGTGGGTTATCAGGTCACGACTCATTTGATTCATCCGCTTCACGCGCATTTTAAAAAAGTGAAAACAGAATTCGAGCTCCGGAACATCCCGCCGAACTTTGTGTTTACGGCTTTTAAATGAGTTCCTTTGCAAATGCGTCACTTGGAAATAAAAAAGTGATGGTAAAATATGGATTTGTTGCATAAGTTGTGATGACGTCATCACAACTATGTTTAATTCTCCTGAAAAAATAAGGATTTTCTTTCTTCGAAGTGACCATTATTATTTAGAAAGATATGCGAATCGCCGAAGTCGCCTTCCCTGTGCCCCTCCACACGGGATTTCATTACGAGATTCCCGACTCGATGGAACTGTCCCCAGGCATGCGCGTGCGCGCCCCTTTCGGCCCGCGGCGCGTCACCGGCATGGTTTTGTCGGTTTTTGAAGGTCAGCCGCAACGACAACTCAAAGCCCTGGAAGCCGCCGAGCCCGAAGCCATTCTTCCGGCCGAACTTTTAGACTGCGCTCTTTGGATGTCGCGCCGCTATAGCGCACCCATCGGGGAATGCATCAAGGCCGTGCTGCCCTCTTTCGTGGGAAGCCAGGCCGTATTCCCCGATCGCAATACCGATCGGGGCGTCCAAGAGCGCGGCCTTGCCTCTTTCACGTTAACCGGGGGCCAAGAAGAGGCGCTCAAAGTCCTGCTGCAAAAATTAGAGGCCAAAACCCATGCCGCCGCGCTTCTTTACGGGGTGCCCGCCTCGGGGAAAACCGAGGTTTACCTGCGCCTTATCCGCCGGGCCGTAGACTCCGGCGGCCAAGCCCTTTTTCTATTGCCCGAAATTTCGCTTACCCAGCCCTTTTTCGACGAGTTCTCCGTCTCGCTGGATGTTCCCGTTGTTTTGTGGCACAGCCGCCTGGGCGCGCGGCAAAGACGGCAATCCTGGTGGGGCCTGCGCGAAGGCCGCGTTAAGGTGGTGGTGGGAGCGCGCTCAGCCGCGCTTCTGCCCTTTTCGAATTTGAAAGTCGTGGTCATGGATGAGGAACAGGATGAGTCCTTCAAGCAAGAGGGGCAATCCCCCCTTTATCATGCCCTCGACATCGTCCTGCATCGCGCTCGCCTTAGCCATGCCGTGGCCGTGCTGGGTTCCGCGACTCCCTCGCTGGAGACTTGGCAGATGGGGCGCGAAGGCGCGCTAACGCTCATGTGCATGCCGCAGCGTGTTTCCGCGGTCAGCCGCCCCGCAGTCAGCGTGCTGCCCACGCCCGCCCACGGAGTTTTATCCCCCCAACTTTTGGAAAAACTCAAGGATCGGCTGCAAAAGCGGGAGCAGTCCATTCTCCTGGTCAACCGCCGCGGATTTTCCACGCTTTTGATGTGCTATCAATGCGGCTGGGTGGACCGCTGCTCCTCCTGCGGCGTGGCGAAAATCCAGCATCAAGAAGAGGCCGGTTTTTCTCTCTGCTGCCATCACTGCATGAAAAAGACTCCCGTGCCCGAGCAATGCCCGCGCTGCGCCAATTGCGGGCTGCGTGCGCTGGGCGTGGGCACGCAAAAAGTCATGGCCGAGCTTAAGCGAGCGCTTCCCGGCGCGCGTTTGCTGCGCATGGACCGCGACAGCCTTTCCCTAAGAGAACGTGATAAGAGTCTTTACCAGAAATTCAAGAACGGCGAGGCGGATATTTTGGTCGGTACAAAATTGGTGGCAAAAAGCTTTCATTTCCCCGCCGTGACATTGGTCGGGGTTATCGACGCCGACACCATGCTGCATATGCCTGATTTCCGGGCGTC
>MGUO01000123.1:10366-13677 GCA_001800015.1 Elusimicrobia bacterium RIFCSPHIGHO2_02_FULL_57_9 | reverse complement strand
CGGGGCGAGGTTATTTTGCAGACGCTTCAGCCGGATCATATCGCGGTGCAGGGAATCATCGGGGGCGATTACGGGGTTTTCGCGGAAAATGAGCTTAAGACGCGTCAAGAATTGGGCTATCCTCCCTATCGCATTTTGGTCAGGCTGATTTGGCAAGGCAAGGATGAGCATGAGGTCCTCAAGGCCGCGCAACAGGCGGCCGAGCGCTTAAAGCGGGAACTTCCCTCGCCTCAGCATGATGTCGTAGGCCCGGCTCCGGCCGTGCTGCGCCTGTTGTCCAAAAAATTCCGCTACCATCTTCTCATTAAGGCGCCCCATCCTCAGCTTGAGCAAACTCTTTGCCGCGCGCGCGCCTTGCCTCCCCCCTCCGGCGTAAAACTTAAAATCAACGTTGATCCCTACGATCTATTTTGACGAAGCCAAGATAGCACCAGGAGTCTATTTTTTTATCCTTGGAGATGCTGTCAACGGCGCAGAGCAGCGCTGCGGGCTTGACCAGCACGCAGCGGTGGGTAAGCTTCTGGAGAGGGTCTTCGATGGTGAGCGACATGGAGTCGGACGCAAATTTGACGGGGAATTTCGGATGGGGAACAAGCCAATTTAGCCATAGATTTTCTTCCTGCGCCGTTATCTCCTGCTTCTCCTCATCCTGCGTTTCATCGGGAAGAAAGGGATTGGAATCAGGCGGGCGAAAGCTTAAAAAGCGCTTTTTGGCCGGGGAAGAGTAGCGCAGGAGTCCGTCCGGGTTGTATTGGCCGGTTTGCTCCCGATCATTGCAGGTTTCCGCCACAAGCTTCCATTCCCCAAAGACCTCATTCGGAATCGGAGCTTTCCCCTTGGTTCTAAAAGTTTCCTCGGCCATCTTGTAGCTGAAGGGCTGATTATTGCCCGGCGCCGCCTCATCGTCGAGCGCTTCCCATGTTGTCTGCTCCCAGGCATCGATTTGCGCTTCGGCGTCCGCCGCCGAGAAGCATGTCAGCGCGCAGATGAGAATTAATTTAATCCGAGTCATATGCCTTGCTTAAGTATAGGTCCGCCTCCCCCGCGATGCAAGGGCGATTTTGCTTGTTTTCGTGCCGCGGTTTTGTATGTATAATAAAGCCCGCAATGCCGCAGGTCATCGATTACGATCGCGTGTGGGCGCAATGGGGCGACATGTCGGATAACGCCCCTACCCCGATTCATACCCGCCGGCTTATCGTGAGGGAGGCCAAAAAGCTTGAGTTTTCCTCGGTTTTGGATATCGGCTGCGGAAACGGTATCCTTATCTCAACGATGCAAAAAAATTTCCCGGGACGGTCTTTTAACGGAGCCGATATCTCCCGCACCGCTCTGGAAAGATGCATCCGGCGCTGGCCGGGGATTCCTTTCCATGCCTTCGATATTCAAAGCGAATCCCTGGACAAAAAATTCGACCTTATCCTGCTTTCGGAAGTCATCGAGCATGTTCAGGAGCCCGGCCGGGCCATGGCCAATATCCGCAAAATGTGCTCGGGATATCTGATTCTGACCACGCCGACCGGGCCGCGCCTTCCCACCGATCTGGCCTTCCACCATCTGAAGCATTTCACCCCCGAGGAATTAAGCCGCCTGGTTTCGGAGGCCGGATTTAAAGTCGTGCGCCGCTATCTCTGGGGCTGGCCTTTTCAGGTTTTGTTCCGGTATCTGATCAATCTGGCCCCGCAAATGACCCATAAATCGTTTGTCAGCGGAGGCAATTACGGCATATTCAAGAAAGTGGTGAGCAAAATCTGGACCTGGCTTTTCTATTGCAATATTTCAGGGAAAGGGACCCAGCAGGTGCTGGTGGCCAAAGTAAACTAACAATGCCGATAGAATCCATAAGCGCGGACAAGCTGGCGCAAATCCTGCGCGCCCCTTCCCAGTTTCAGTCGGCCGTTCCTTTCCCCTGCGTCATTTTGGATGATTTCCTGCAGTCCGGGGCGGCCGAAGAGGTGTTGCAGGAGTTCCGCGTTCCCGAGACGGACACGATTTATTATCATCACTACAATAACAGAACCCTGGGCTTCAACAAGGTGCAACAGATGGGCAGCGCCACCCAACGGCTATTGCGCGATTTCTCATCCCAGGAATTCATCGGGTTCCTTGAGCAATTGACCGCCGTCAAGGGACTGCTCGCCGACCCCGACTTAGACGGCGCCGGCATCCATGACACCCGGCGCGGCGGTCATTTGAACATGCATGTCGATTTCCTGGCCCATACCTTGAGAAAGAACTGGATCCGCCGGCTTAATCTGTTGATTTACCTGAATAAGGACTGGAAAGAGGAATACAACGGCTATCTTGAATTTTGGGACATGAAGATCAAGAAACGCGTTCAGAAAATAAAGCCGCAGTTCAACCGCTGCGTGATTTTCCGCACCGATCGAAACTCTTTCCACGGCTACCCGGATAGGCTGCAATGTCCGCCGGAAACCAGCAGAAAATCCATCGCCTTTTACTATTACACGCAAGAGGGCCGCAATTGCGCCTTGTCGCCCACTTTTTATCAGTATCTCCCCACCGACCCCTTGTGGAAGAAAGGATTGATCGTAGCCGACCGGTTTGCGCTGCGGGTTTACTCCTTCCTCAAAAGATATTCCCTGGTCTCCGACGGCCTCATCAGCAAGATCCTGTATAAATGACTGCGAACGTATTTCCTTATCGCGGTCATTTCCGTGCCTATCCAGGAACACGGAAATGGCGGCAATGAGCCGCAGAACATTCAGCGCCGAGTTCCTGGCGGCTTCGGCGCTGCATGCCCTTTGCCTGCTTTGGGTTTTTCATTCGGTTTTGCTCAACGGGCATGTCGATTCGCTGCAGGGCCGCGCCGCAATCCCCTCGGCGCTGACCGGCATGAGCGAGATGGTGTATATCACCCAACCCATTCTCTCCTCGCAAGTCGAGTTTCTGCAGAAGGGTATTTTCCCCTCCTGGAGCCCGTATTCGCAGGCCGGGACCCCGTTGATCGGCAAGATGCAGGGAGGAGTTTTTTCCCCTTACCATCTTCCGCTCTATATCCTGCCGCGCGCCTGGCTGCCTTACGCCTTAAGCCTGGCGGTGGCTATTAAAATATATCTGGCTTTCGCTTTTGCCTATCTTTTCGCGCGCTGTTTGCGGCTTAATTTTTTCCCCGCTTTCCTCGCCGGTACCCTTTTCGTGTTCTCGCATTTGATATTGGGGAAGGTCTTTACTTGGGCCGGAGGCGGGCTTTATCTGCCCTTGCTTTTGCTGCTCACCGAACTGTGTTTCCGGGAACAGAGAAAAGCGGCGTTGTTTCTTTTGCCGTGGGCCGTGGCCTTTTCCTTCTT
>MGUO01000123.1:10212-10339 GCA_001800015.1 Elusimicrobia bacterium RIFCSPHIGHO2_02_FULL_57_9 | reverse complement strand
TTATGGCGCCGTGATGCTTCTAGGAGGCCTTTTGGCCGCCGTGCAGATTGCGCCGGCCGTCGAGTACAACCATCTAAGCTACAACAAGGTCTGGCATACCCCGAAGTGGTTCAACATCCTGGAATAC
>MGUO01000123.1:7287-10181 GCA_001800015.1 Elusimicrobia bacterium RIFCSPHIGHO2_02_FULL_57_9 | reverse complement strand
ACGCCGCTATGCTGGCCTTAGGTTGCGGCGCGCTGGGGCTATTTGTTTTTCTGCTCGTCAAGTCCCTGCGCTGCGAGAGACTGGAATTGGGCCTCAAGGGCGCCTGCGCCGCGGCCTTGGCCCTGGCCGTCGCCGCCCTGGCCAATGTCGGCCTAAACGATTCCTTGAGCCAGTTCCCTTTCTTGCCCGGTGCGCCTGAGATAGCCCAGTGGCTGCTGGGTTTGTCTTTAGTCGCCTTTTCTTTTTGGAGTTGGGCTCAGAATGACCATCATCCCGGCCTTGATATTATGGGCGGCATTTTGATCGGCAGCATTCTGGTGATCTGTAAAATGCCGCTCTTGGTCAACGCCGTTTCGCACGCGCCCTTGATCGGGAATTTTCACAATACCACCTACCGCTGGGAATTTAATCTTGCGTTGGGCTTGCTTGCGGCGGCGGGCTGGCAGAAATGCTACGCGTCCTTTCAGCTCGCCTGGGATGCTCGGCTGAAAAAGGCTTTAAGGTTTTTTATTTTTTTATGCGTTTTTGTCGTCGGCTATCTCGCCTCTCAACCGCTTAAGGGCTTTCTGATCCAAGCGATAGGTACGGCCGTGCCTCCGGTTTCGCCCTTGGAGAACCCGGCCTTGAGCGGCGCGGGAGGCTTCATGGGGCCGGAATTGCCCGTTTCCTTTAATAACCGCGGCTGGACGCTGGCGGGGTGGGTTGGCGCCTATCCCCCGCCCTCTTCCATCTCCCTGGCCGTGCTTCAGGGGAATCAGCCGGTGGTCCAGACCGAGGCCGCTATAAACTCCCTCGGATCGGGCGGCCGCGCTTATTTCCATACGTGGATTAATTTGCCCGAATTCATGGTAGGACGTGTTTTCGCTAGGGTTAACTACACCGATAAGCCGTCTCGGATGCTGCGCGGCCCGCAAATCAATTCCCAAAAACGCCAGTGGGAGCGGAGGGGCGATTTCTTGCTGCTGGCCGGCTTGCTGCTGCTGCCGGCGGTTTTTCTCTTAGGGGGCTGGGGACTTAAGCTGGGCTATGTCTTGGTATTGGCCGCGGCGCTTTGGCCCGCGCCGTTTGAGGGCATAGCCGCCGATCAAATGCCCTATTCCTTGCCCGGTATTGCTAAAATCAAGGAGGACAAGGAATTATTCCGCACCTACTCCTTGGATTATTATTTTTTGCAGGCGGATTACCCGAATATGTACGGGTTGGCGGATTTGCGCACGGGCGGCGACGCCTTGGACCTCTTGACCATGATTTATTTCTCCCAAATACTCAACAGCTTTCTGGCCGATCCCCAGGCCCCGCTTTTTGAGACTGGGCTGCGCCTGCTGGGCCTGGCCAATGTGAAATACCTGATGGACGGCCCCGGCAAGGCTGCGGCGCATCCGGGCCTGACAATTTATTACCAGGGGACTGATATGACCGTATTCAAAAATAAGTATTTCATGCCCCGCGCGCTGTTTTACGATCAATTCACCCGGCTCCCCTTGGATAATTTTTTGGATTGGGGTTCGCGCGGCCGGTTTTTGGGGCCTATCGCCGGCTGGATCACGCAGCAAAAGCCTGATTTTCAAAAGATGTTTTTACTGAATGATTCTCCGAAGAACATAAGCCGGCCGTCCGCCGCTCGTGAGCCCGGCCTAGTGACCATCGATGAATATTCCCCCAATAAAATCACCTTAAGCGTTTCGGCGCCGCGGACCGGGTTTGTCGCCTTGAGCGACAATTTTTTCCCGGGCTGGGAGGCGTTTATCAACGGGCAAAAAACCCGGATTCTGCGCAGCTGGATTACGTTTCGGGCCGTGGAGGTGCCCGCCGGCAAATCCTCCGTGGTTTTCGTTTACCGGCCGCTGATGCTTCATCTCGGCGCGCTCTTGAGCGCGCTTCTTGCCTTGGGCTGGGCTTTTTTTTACAGACGCTATCGCTTGGCGCGGACTCCCTTGGATGCGGCGCTTTGGCCCCCTCCCCCGCTAAAAAATAAAAAAGCGCAGGCCCAACAAGCGACTCGGGAGCCGGGCGCTGAAGAAGCCGCTTTGTGCGCGGCTCTTATCGAGCCTGTCTTTCTTTCGCTGATCGGGGTCTTTTTGCTGTATTGGACCCTGTGGAGCGCTTTTATTTATAGCGAGAGCCCGATGATTTCCGCAGCCGCTAAAATCATTCTGGCCTCCGCCGCGATTATTTTTGCGAGAGATTGGAAAAATGGCCGATATACAAAAACAGCTCAAAGTTCTTAAGCGCGGCTGCGCCTCATTGGTCAGCGAGGAGGAATTGGCCGAGAAACTCGCCCAGGGGCGGCCCCTGCGCGTCAAACTGGGCGTTGATCCCACTTCCCCCGACCTTCACCTGGGCCACAGCGTGATACTGACAAAATTGCGAGCCTTTCAGGATTTTGGCCATACGGCCGTGCTGATCATCGGCGATTTCACATCGCTGATCGGAGATCCCTCGGGCCGTGATTCCACCCGGCCTACGCTGAGCTCAGAGCAAATTGCGGCAAACGCGCGGACCTATCAGGAGCAAGCCTTCAAGGTTCTCGATAAGAATAAAACCGAAATCCGCTTGAATTCCGAGTGGCTTAAGCCGTTCATGCAAAACCGGCTTTTGGCCGTTCTTGAAAAACATACGGTGCAGCAGCTATTGGCCCGCGAGGATTTTAAGCTGCGCCTCAAAGAGAATTCCCCGCTGACCATGCTGGAAACCCTTTACCCGTTGTTTCAAGGCCACGACTCCGTGGCGACTAAGGCGGATGTCGAGCTGGGCGGCAACGACCAGTTGACCAATCTTCTGGTGGGCCGCCGCATGCAGCAGGATGAGGGCCAGCCGCCCCAGGTCGCGCTGACCATGCCGCTGTTGGTGGGCCTTGACGGCGCGCAAAAAATGTCCAAGTCTTACGGCAATTC
>MGUO01000123.1:0-7249 GCA_001800015.1 Elusimicrobia bacterium RIFCSPHIGHO2_02_FULL_57_9 | reverse complement strand
CCTTTAGCGACCCGCCGCAGGATATGTTCGGCAAGATCATGAAGGTTTCCGATGAGCTGATGTGGTCTTATTACGAGCTTTTAACCGATGAGGACTTGGCGGCGCTTAAATCGGGCCGTCCCATGGAGGCCAAAAAGGATTTGGCGCGAAAATTGACGGCGCGTTATCACGGCGAGCCGGCTGCCGCGGCGGCCGGGAAATTCTTTAAGGAGACTTTTTCCGAGCGCCGGCTGCCCACCGATATTAAATCCATGGATATTCCGGCGGGCCTTTCCTTAAGCGAGATGATACTGCGCTGCGGCGGCACCAAGTCGCGCAATGAGGCCCGGCGGCTGATCATCCAGGGCGCGGTGAAGATTGACGGCAACAAAGCGGCTGAAGATAAATCCGTCAGCGGGCCCGCTTCGTTTGTTTTGCAGATGGGAAAGCATCAGTTCGTTAAAGTGAATTTGAAGGCCGTTTAACCGGCGCCCTGGAACTAAGGTGGGAAAACTGTTAGACTTCAAGACAAGTTATGCGTAGCATCCTGAGCGTGTTCCTGCTGGGATTGCTCTGCGCTCAAGAGCCGGCCGCGCAGGAGTGGGACGCCCGTATCACCGACGTGCGCGGAGAGGTGACGGTTCTTCCCGCCGATGGAGATGCGCAGGGCGTTGAGGCGGAAAAAGACATGCCCTTGGCCTCCGGCGACCGTATCGCGACGGGGACGGACGCTGGCGCCGAGATATCCCTGGAAGGCGACCATGTCATTTATCTGCGCGCCAACAGCGATTTCACGTTGCAATCCGCCCGGCATTCCGATTCCATTTTCAACCTGACCCTGGGCAGCCTTCTGGCCAAATTGCAGAAACTGGGCGAAGGCCGGCAGCTTAAAGTGCGCACTCCCACGGCTGTGGCCGCCGTGCGCGGAACCGAGTTCGGCGTGGAAATCAGTCCGGAGAATCCCGATGAAACCTACGTGGGCGTATTTGACGAGGGCAAGGTCGCCGTCTCGGATGAATCGGGGCATGAGGAAATTTTAGGCTCCAACCAGGAGATCCAGGTTTTGCGCGGGCAAAGGGCGGCAATGCCCTATCAGCTGAAGCGTTTTGTCAGGCACCGCCGTTTTGTCAGATCCCTGGACCGCAGAATGCTCGCGCTGCGCAAAACCTGGAAGCCGCTGCCTGCCGCCCAACGCTTGGAGCGGCGCTTGGAAATCCTGCAAAGGCTGCGTCAGCGCCGCCAGGAACTGCGCCAAAAGATGCGGGAAAAACGCAATCGCCCCGATAAGCGCCGTCCGGCAGATCTGCGCCCCGACCAGAAGAAAATGGAAAAATTCCGGGAAGAGATTAGAAAACGACGGAGACAAGGACAGTGAAGTCAAAAACCGCCACGGTGGAGCCTGTTGGCGAGCCAACATCCGTTGCCAGCACCCTATCAGGGATTGCGGTTAAGGTCGAATATGGAGCGCAGGATATGGCGGGAATCGATCTCGCGTCTCAGATCGGCCGCCCCGGGCAGTTCCCCTACACGCGGGGACTTAAGAGCGGAGGCTACCGCAGCCGTCTTTGGACCATGCGCCAGTTCGCGGGCCATAAAACCGCCAAGGACACCAACGAGCGCTTCAAATATTTGCTGGCCCACGGCGAAACCGGACTCTCCACGGCTTTTGATTTGCCCACCTTGATGGGCCTGGACTCGGACGATCCGCGCTCTTTGGGCGAGGTCGGCCGTGAAGGCGTGGCCGTGGATACCTTGGCCGATTTCGAGGCCCTGTTTGCCGGCATTGATTTGGCCAAGGTATCGACCTCCATGACCATCAATCTGCCGGCCGCCGTGCTGTTGGCCATGTATTTGGCCGTGGCGCGCAAGCAAGGAGTGCCTTTCAAGCGTCTGCGCGGCACTCTCCAAAACGACATACTCAAAGAATATATCGCCCAAAACGAGTATCTTTATCCCCCCGAGCCTTCTCTGCGCCTGGTTTTGGATACCATCGAGTATTGCGTGCGCGAGGTCCCCCGTTTTTACCCCATCTCCATTTCCGGCTATCATATCCGCGAAGCCGGCGCCGATGCCGTGCAGGAGTTGGCCTTCACCCTGGCCGACGGCCGCGATTATGTCGAGCGGCTGATCAAGCGCGGTCTTAATGTCGACGATTTCGCCCCCCAGTTGTCTTTTTTCTTCGACGCGCACAATTATTTTTTCGAGGAAATCGCCAAGCTGCGCTCGGCCCGGCACCTTTGGGCCAAGCTCATGAAGGAGGAATTCGGCGCCCAACGCGAGATTTCCTGGATGCTGCCCATGCATTGCCAAACCGCGGGCGTTTCCCTCACGGCTCAGCAGCCGCTTAACAATATCGTGCGCGTGGCTTACCAAGCGCTGGCCGGGGTGTTGGGAGGCACTCAGAGCCTGCATACCAATTCCTACGATGAAGCCCTGGCCCTGCCCACCGATGAAGCCGTGCGCATCGCCCTGCGCACCCAGCAAATCATCGCCGCCGAGTCGGGCCTCGTCGACACGCCGGATCCTTTCGGCGGCTCTTATTACCTGGAACGGTTGACCCGGGACATCGAGCAAAAGGCTTCGGCTCTTATGCGCCGCATCCAGGAGCTGGGCGGAGTGGTGCCGGCTTTGGAAAGAGGGTTTTTCCATCGCGAGGTCGCCGAGACCGCCTACCGCTATGAAACCGATTTGGACGCGGGACGGCGCCGCATCGTCGGGGTCAACGTCTACGCGGCACGGGGCAAGGCGCCGCCCATACTTAAGATCAAGGGCTCGGTGGAAGCCAAGCAGATCAAGAGCTTGCGCAAGCTGCGCCGCTCACGGGACAGCGCCAAGCTGCAAAGCTGCTTGCAGCGTCTGGCAGGTCTTGCCCGCGGTTCGCAGAATTTGCTGCCGCCCATTCTTGAATGCGTGGAAGCCTACGCCAGCGTCGGGGAAATCACCACGGCTCTGAAGGATATTTTCGGGGAATACGTCACCTCAGCTTAATGCTCATTACCATCGCCCGCGAGGACTGCCCCTTTTGCGCGCAGATCGAGAAAGCCCTGGCTTCCCAACAGTATCAGGTGAACTCCGTGCCCTGGTCCTCGCGCATGCTGCAAACCCTGGAGGATTGCCCCCATCAACTCTTGGTGCTGGTGCCGCCGCTTGCGCAGAGTCCGGTAAAGCCCTTGCGCGAACTGCGGGCAAACAAGCGCTTAAGCCGAGTTCCGATACTCTGCATCGGACCCAAGACCGAAGGCCCCGGGGTGATCGCGGCTCTTGAGGCCGGGGCCGATGATTTCATTTCCCGGCCCTTCTCCCCGCAGATATTCCTGGCGCGGGTGCGCACGCTTCTGCGCCGCGCTTCTTGGGGGGGCTCGGCGCCGGCGGATACGGTTCTTAAAGCCGGCAACCTGGAATTGGAGTTGGTGACCCGGCGGGTCACGGCGCAAGGCAAGCCGGTGAATTTAACCCGCCTGGAGTTCGACCTCATCGCCTATCTGCTGCGCCACGGCGAGCGGGTGCATAAGCGGCGCGATATCCTGGAGGCCATCTGGGATTATCCCGACGACGTGGAAACCCGCACCTTGGACAAGCACGTCGAAACCCTGCGCAAAAAACTGGGCCCCGCCTCGGCCATGATCCAGACGGTGCATGGCGTCGGTTACTCTTTCAATAGTCTTTCTTCAAACCCCGTTCGTTAAAGGTTTTCGGCCTAAGGCCGAAAACCCCAGCCCCGACTCTCCGGTCGGGGCTGTTTTGTTGTTTCCGTTGTTTCTTCTTGCCTAATCGCGACTTATTTGCGAAATTAATTTCGCGGAAATTGCTTTAAAATTTCGGGATATTCCAGCGACGCTCCGCTACACTTCCCGTACGCGCGCGCGCAAATAGGCGCGCGAGACATAACGATGACCATCAGGAGAATAATATGCTGAGAGATAGACGCGCGTGGATGTTGGTTTTTCTGGCCCAAGCGGCCTATTGGCCGGCGCTGGGATCGGCCGCGGGCAGCCCGCAGAGAATCGGCTTCCAGGGCAAGCTCCTGGACACCTCGAATAATCCGCGCAACGGCAGTTTCGATATGACTTTCCGGGTTTTCGACGTGGCCGCCGGCGGCTCCGAACTTTGGTCGGAGACCCAAACCGGCGTGCCGGTCAACAACGGCGTGTTCAGCGTGCAATTGGGCGATGTCGTTTCCCTGAGCGTCGGACTTTTCAACCGGACTTCCGCCTATCTGGAAGTGGAGGTGGCGCCCGACGCGGCCATGACGCCGCGCCAGCTTTTGCTCATGTCGCCCTATGCCTTCAGGGCCTTGCTGGCCGATGATTTGGCCCCGGGAAACACCAGCTATGTCCAGGTCACGGGCCTGCTGCAATCCGGCGCCGTGTTTCACGTGGCCAGCGGCACGGTCGCCGGGCCTTTCACGGCCACGGGAACGGCTAATTTTACGGCCGCGGGAAACCAGACCTACAGCATTCAAACCAGCTCCGGCATCCGGCTTGCGGCCGGAACTTTGCGCGTGGAAGGCTCTGGGGGTGTTGACTCCTTGACCGTGGTAAAAGGCGCTACGGTGGCGGCGTCGACCGGGCTGCTTTTACCTCAGGGGAGCGCTTCCTCCCTGGAAGGATCGGCGCGCTGGGATGCGGCGCAGAATCTGCTTTTCATCGGCACCGGCACGGCCAATAAAACCATGGCGGACACCGACTCGGCGCAGACCCTCACTAATAAGACGCTCAGCTCGAGCGGGGGCAATGTCGTCGACGCCACTCACCTGCGTGCACGCCTGCTTTCTTCGGTAGCGCCTTTCGACGGCATGACCATCAAATGGGACGCGGCAGGCAGCCAATGGGTTCCGGCTTACGCGGCTAAGGTCTCGATTATCGCCACGCCGTTTACTCCGGCCGGCAATCTGACCTTGGTCTCCAGCACTGTTTACATCACGCCCCTCGTCGTTCCGGGCACGCTCGATGTCAACCAGATACGCTACCGCGTGACCACGGGCGTTTCCGGTATTACAGGAGACGTCGGGCTTTACGATTCCGCCGGCAATCTGGTCTTGAGCGGGGGCGCCAGCAGCGCGAATTTCACCACCGTTGGGGCCAAGGTGGTCGCGGTTTCCGGAGCGCCGGTTACGGTGCAGCCCGGCCAATATTACCTGGCGCTGTCATGCAACGGGGCGCCCGCGGTGCGGGGCAACAACCTGCAGGCCGCTTCAGCGGGCGTGGTCCCGCGCTTGGGAACCATCGCCCTTGGGGCCGGGACCACGCTTCCCTCCAGCATCGTCTTGGGCAGCATCGTGGACGGCAACTTAGCCATTTTCCAGAGCCTCAACGAGTGAGGAGCGCTTGAACTTGCCCACCCTGTCGCGCCGTGGCGGCCTGGCCTTACTAGCCTGGGCCGTGCTTTGGCTGGCTGCGGGCGAGGGCAGGGCCTGGATTTTTACAGGTTCTGGCCAATCCATTTCCCCGGCGGACATCGATGTGGGAGGAAAAGACGGCCTGACCAGCGATTCGCACAGGCTCTCGGGCTCGGCGGGACTGGTTTCTTTTTCCACGGCCGCCTCCGGCCCTTCCGTGCTGCGGGCGGGACCCCTTGAACTGCGTTCTTACCCCGGCGCGGTGACCGATTTGGCGGGTTTAGCCCTAAGTTCTACCGCCATTGCTCTTACCTGGAGCGCTGCCGGTTATGACGGCGGCCTGGGAACCCATCAGCTGGGAACGGAATATAGAATCCAGCGCGAAAGCAACCCGGCCGCGCCGTTTACTTTTGCCTCCGCCCAAATTATTATTTCCACCAACGGTTCAAGTCCCGGGGCAATTCAGTCAGCGGAGCTTGCGGCCCTGGAGGCCAATACCACGTATTATATGCGGCTTTGGACGCGGGACGCGGACGGCAATTTAAGCCCCTTATCCAACGCTACCACCGCCCCGACCTTGCCCGTCACGGTTTCGGGGCCTTCGTTCAAGGGCGTTTTCTTGACCAGCGCCGCCGTGACCTGGGTGGGGCTGCCGGCTTCGCCTTTAACCGCCACCGCCGAGGGCTATCGTCTGGAGGCCTCAACGGCACCTGATTTCTCGGCAGCGCTCTTTTCTTCCGCCACCCCGGGCGTAGGCTTAAGCACCTTGACCGTGTCCGGTTTGGAGGTTAATATCACGTATTATTTTCGCGTCGGTTCCGTGGGGCATAACGGGGGCGCTAATTTCATCGCGGCCGGCTCCACCAAAACCTTGCTGGGGGCTGTTGCGCCGGGCAATGTGCGGATTCAATCCGTGTTTAATTCCAGCGCGACCCTAACCTGGAACTCGGTCAATTCCAATCTAGGCTATTTGGTTGAGGCCTCAACCGCGCCTGATTTTAGCGGCGCGCTTTACTCCTCGAGCACCCCCAACGGCCAGTCCGATCTGCTTCCTGTCAGCGGCCTCAGCCCCAACACCACATATTACCTACGCGTCGGAGCGCTGTGGACCCTGGAGACGAAGTACGCGGCGGCATTGAGCACCCCGACGCTTGCGCGCGGCCTTTCCGGGGTTTTTTATCAAGAAATTTTTATCACCAGCGCCACGATGCATTGGGCGGCCTTGCCCGCTTCCCCGCCGGATGCCTCCTCTAACACGGCGGAAGGCTATCTCTTGGAAGCTTCCAGCACGAATTTTGGGGCCTTCGGATCGGGCGGAGTTCTGCGTTCCTCGCGCACCTCTAACGTGGCCCTGTCGACCTTGACGGTGAGCGGCCTTGAGCTCAACACCACCTATTATTTCCGGGTGGGCTCGCTTAACTGGGCGGATTTGCGCCATTATACGGCATTGAGTGCGACCGCCACCCTGGGCGCTCCCCCCGGCGCCGGCAGCCCTCCCGTAAACGGCGTGTTTGTCACCAGCGCGAGCGCCCAATGGAACGCCGGCAGCCCGGCTAATGCCAACGGAACGATTTACCATTTTCAAGCCTCCTCAACCGCCTTTGCGTCCGGAGACGCGATCGTGTCTTCCCAGACGGCCAATCTAGGAGCAACGATCACGGGCTTGCTGCCCAACACCACTTATGAATTGCGCGTGGAGGTGATTAATCATAACGGCATCCCGGCCCGCACCGTGCTTGGATCCACCGTCACCATGGCGTTTGCCCCAGGCTCGCCCGCTTTCTCCGCGGTCTTGGCCTCCAGCGTCGCGGTTACCTGGGCGAGCGTCGCTGCCAGCGGCTATGTTCTGGAGGCCTCAAGTACGAATTTCGGCGCCTTGGAGCCTGGCGGGCAGGTCTATTCCTCGGCCACGGCGATGGTGAGCGAATCGAC
>MGUO01000122.1 GCA_001800015.1 Elusimicrobia bacterium RIFCSPHIGHO2_02_FULL_57_9 | reverse complement strand
GGTATCCGTTGGAAAAGCGATAATTTTCCCGGACTTCGCAGCTTGCGCCAAGGTCCGTACCGCAGCTTCCGGCAGGGAGCCGCCGGGTCCTGTCTTAAGAACGGTCGCTGAGGTTTTGGCCGTCATGCGTGCGGCGTCTCCAGCGGATGCAGCATGATCACGAACTCCCCCAGCAGTTCTTTGCGCTCGGCCAGCTTTTGCCTAACCTCCGAGAGCGTGCCCGAAATCCATTCTTCATGAATCTTGGAAATTTCCCTGGCCACGCACGCCTGGGCGCCGGGCCCAAGGACCTCCTCGGCGCGTTCCAGCATTTCAACGACGCGAAAGGGCGATTCATAGATGACGATGGTCCGCTCCAAGGCCGCCGCCTCCTTAAAGCTGCGACGTTGTTTGCCGGGCGAGCGGGGCAAAAAACCTAGAAAAACGAAGGAATCGGCGGGCAGGCCCGAGCCCGCCAGCGCGGTGACCACGGCGCTGGGACCTGGAAGAGCCGTCACGCTGAGTCCATCGTGGCGGGCCATGGAAACAATACGCCTTCCAGGATCCGAGATGCCGGGCAAGCCCCCGTCGCAAACCAGGGCGGCGTCCAAGCCGCCTTTAAGTTTTTCCAGCAGCCCGGAGGCGCTGCGCTCGTTATGCTCGTGATAGCGCAACAGCGGGGTGGCGATGCCGAAGTGGGCCATCAGCGCCCGTGTGCGCCGCGTGTCCTCGCAATAAACGGCCTTGACCTCTTTAAGGGCGCGCAGGGCCCTCATGGTCATGTCTTCCAAATTTCCTATCGGCGTGGGAATGATGTAAAACATTAATGTTTACGGGCGGAGGCGGCTGCGTGTTCCTGGGGGGACCATTCCCTCTCAAGCTTGAGGAAAGCCTCGACGATTTTAGGGTCGAATTGAGTGCCCGCGCCTTTACGCAGCTCCGAGATGGCTATATCCCGGCCCAGGGCTTTGCGATAAGGACGATCCGAGGTCATGGCATCCCAGGCGTCGATGACGGCCACGATGCGCGCGCCCAGGGGGATGGCCTCGCCCTTCAGGCCTTCGGGGTAGCCTTGGCCGTTATACCACTCCTGATGATAAAGCACCATTTGCGCCACCGGCCCCAGAAATTTAACCGGCGCCAGGATTTGATGGCCGATGATGGGGTGCTTTTTCATGACCTCGTATTCTTCCGGGGTGAGCTTGCCCGGCTTAAGCAGAATGGCCTCGTCAATCCCGATCTTCCCGATATCATGGAGCAGGGCCGCGTATTCCACGTAGCGCGCCGTTTGCTCGGGCAATTGCAGTTCTGCGGCCAGCCGTCGGGCCTTAAGGCTGGCGCGGTCGGAATGGTCGTGGGTATAGGCATCCTTGGAATCCACGGCGCGGGCCAGGGTTTTAACCATTTCCAGGTAAAAGGTTTCTAGGCGCTCGAAGAGCTCGAGATTGTGCAGCATCACCGCGGCTTCGCCGGCGAGAATATTTAAAAATTTGACGTTATAATCGCTGAAGGCGACCGGGCTTGCCGTGGCGTGGTGCAGATTTAACACGCCGATGGGTTTGGATTTGACCAGCAAGGGGATCGCAATGAAGGGCTCGGACTCATCATCCTCGTTCTTAATATAGCGCGGATCTTTTTGCGGATCCTTGATGAAAATAGGCTGGCCGGTTTCAAAGGCTTTTCCGGCCACGCCTTCGCCCGGTTTCAGAAAAAGGGTCTGAGCCCTTTCCGGGCCCGGCCCTTGCGCCGCCACGATCCTTAAGCACCCGTCGTCTTCGTCCCAAAGCATGACGGAGCCGCGCCTGCATTTCATCAGACGGCAGGAGCTCTCCAGCACCGCTTTGCTAAAATCCTCGCGGGAAACGGCGCCGGAATGCGATACCCCTTGCTCTTGGAGGGCCAAGAGCATTGATAGCAGCTCATCTAGTTTTTCCCAGCCCTCCGGAAATCGCCCCGGAGCTTCGGCCGGCGGCAGGCGCGCCTGCCGGGCATAAAGCTTTTGCAACGCCCAACCCAAAACCGCGATCAGGCCGAAACAAATTAAAACGAGCAGCCAAAAAGCCCACACCATTATCCTTTAAGAGTAGCAAATTGAAAATATGGTGTCAGGCGGTTATGTGCTATTTAAGGCGAGGATTTAAGCTCTTCGGCCGCGAAATTTTTATTTTCCTGATCGGTTTCGTTTTGGGCGGCCCATTCCAGAAGCTCGCGGTAAGGCGCTGGCTCCAGCATTTCCTTGAGCTGGACGCGCACCCCGGCGCGGACTTGCGCATCGGGGCTTTCCTTGGCATGGCGCATTAGCAAGGGCAGGGTCAGCCGGCTGCGGGAGGCAAAAAGAGCGGCCTCAAAATACAGACGGGACCGGGGATCGCTCTGCGCGGCATATTCCTTAAGCAGTTCGGCGACCAGCTCTTCGTTCGAGGATATTCCCAGCTTTAAGGCGCATTGATGGCGCAACTCTTTGTCGGCCTTTGGGTCGCGCAGGATATTGAGCATCTCCAGCCGGGTTTCTTTAAGAGCCGCCATGGGGACCTGAGTCCGCAGGCCCTCATTGGCCCTTTCCTGGCCGGACCATTTCACGAACTGCGGCAGGGATTCTTTCCATAAATAACGGGCCATGATTTGAGCGATTGCGGGGGCTTCATTGGTTTTGCGGATCAGCAAAGGCAAGGCCTTGTCGCCCTGCCACTGTGCCAGGGCGGATAAGGCTTCATACTGCACCCACCAGGCGTTTTTTTCCGATGTCAAGGGCGTTTCGCCCGGGCTTTGGTAGGCAAACTTTTTTTCAGCGATCCTCTTGATTGGAAGCAAGGCTTGGGGGCTGCGTAGGCGCAGGGAGCCCTTAATGCCGAAAAGAACGGACTCGGCCTCGGGTTGGGATAAATAACCCAGAAACACGGGCTCCGGGTCGCGATTTCGCGGATCCATCAGATCAAGGGAATCCATCACGGCGTTGCGTGTTTTGGCATCCACGAATCTCATGAACAGATCGTGGGCGGCATGAGCGTCGCGGGAAGTCTTGATAGGCGTGCGCGCCAAATCCTCCAGAGCCCGGCTCTTTTTGTCCAGGTCGATGCTTTCCAGGAAGTCGTTATGCAGGTCAACAACGTCTTGCGCCGCGCTGGGCGTTGCCTGGGCCAGCAGTGCCGCCGTCAGCAGGAGAATCATCTTGCCTCCGCGATCCAATCTAAAAACTTCCTAAGAAAATCAGGATCATCGAGCATTTGCGCCCCGTGCCCTTGCCGTGCCTCGAGGAAAGCAAATCCGTTTTGAGAGGCCAGCCGGGCGCAAGTTTGAAAGGCGTAATAATCGGGACGCGAGGCGGCTAGAAGCACCCGGCGGCCCTCAAGCCGGGCCGCCGGCACCCCGCGATAGTCCTGTCCCGGCGACAGCAGGATGATCCAGGGCAGCTCTTTTTGAGACTGCGCCGCCTGGGAAGCGAGGTTGGCGCCGATGGAGGCGCCGATAAGCCCTATCCGCGACGCCGGAATTTTTCGCCGTTTCAAAAACGCCAAGGCAGCCTCGATATCGCCCGTCGCGCGGGGCCACTCCCCGCCGGCGTCGAACTCGCGGAAATGGACCGGACCCCTAGGGCCGGACGCGCTTTTCTCGTGGCCGCGCAAATCGATGGCCAGGGTTCCCAGCCCGAGGGACCAAAGCTGCGGTGCTATTCTTTCCCATTCATTTTTGCTGGAACCGACGCCGTGAATCAGGATGGCGACGGGTTTCCCCAGCCGCGGGGTTTGGTAAATTCCAGCGATAGTCCAGCCGTCGCGGGTCTTGAATTGAACCGGCGCGGGGGCCTGCGCGGCGCAAAGGGCCGCTGCCAGCCAGGGCAGCAGCTTAACGGCTGCGCAGGGAAAGCTCATAGGCCGCGTTATAGACCGAGAACACCGAATCTTGAATGCGCACGATGCTGCGCAAAAGCAGGTCCGCGCGCTGCCGGAAATGCTTGTCCGCGGCCCAATTGTTGTCGTAGATGATTTTGCGCGCTTCGACCATATTGAGATAGGCTGCATTCAGCGAAAGCTGCAGCTGCTGGATTTGGCCGATGATCAAAAGGCTGGCCTCGTACATTTCATGGTCGGGCAGAGCCTGCGAGGAGGCCATGCGGCAGCGCGCCGTCAGATAGTAAAGATTGTTGCGGATCTGGTCGCTGCCCTTGCCGAGGGTTTCGAAATTGGCCGCAATGGTTTCCAGGCTTTCGCCTGGGTCCTTTTGGTCGAAGGCATAGCTTAAATTCTCCTGCTGGGTTTTAACATAGGACTCGATCTGCCGCAGATTGGCGACCTGCTGGGCGGCTTGATTGGCGATGGCCTTGAGTACTGGAATCATGGCGGGGTCGCTGGAAATGCGGGCCATGCGGTCGCGGGCCTGCAGCAAGGCGTCGAAGAAATAGCGCTCCTGCCACAATAGGGGGGAATCAGTCCAAAAAGGAGCGACCGGACGGGGAGCGGCGCACATTATGAAAAGCACGGTCCCCCAAAGGGCAGGCCTGGAAATGATTTTCATTCCGTTGGTATACTCACGCCGATGAGCTCATATATCGACTATAGCAGAAAATGGGAATGTGTTTAAGTGAGGAAACTGCTAAATTATCTCCTATTGAAAATCCGAGTCTATGATTATCGAAACTTATAGCCCGGTTCAGACCAGGGTCTTAGGGAGGCGGTTGGGCGGGGTTTTACGCGGACTGGACGTGATCTGCCTTTACGGCAATTTGGGCAGCGGCAAGACCACCCTGACCCAGGGACTGGCCCGGGGAGCGGGATTTAGGGGCCGGGTGGTCAGCCCCACCTTCAATTTGATGCGCGTTTATAAAGCCGGCAAGCGGCGCATTTTTCATATCGATCTTTACCGGGTGTCGGTCGATGAGACGGGCGATATCGGCCTTGAGGACGCGCTCAGCGATCCGGAGGGGATTTGCATTATCGAGTGGCCGGAGGCAGGGGACGGTTTTTATCCCTCGGACCGTTTGGAGCTTCGCCTTTCGCACGCCGAGGGAGGCCAGGCCCGGCGCATAGTCCTATCGGGGCATGGCCCCCGCTCGCGGGATATTTTACGGCGAATAAAAGATTAGAGGGGATTATTAATATTCTTGCGGTTGATACCACGGGCCGAGGCTTAAGCTTGGCGCTTACAACGGGTGAACGAATTTATGAACTGAACCGCCGCTCGGATCGGCCGCATGATGAGACGCTTTTAGCAGGCGTTGATGCTCTGTGTAAGCGCGCGCGCGTCAAACCGAACGGTTTGGACGCCATCGCCGCGGCCAGCGGCCCTGGGCGTTTCACGGGAATTAGAATCGGGATGGCTTACGCCGCGGTGGCGGCTTGGCGGATGAAAATTCCGGCCTTGGCCATTACCCGCTTGGAGGCAGCCGCCTATAAAATACAGCAGCGCCTTTTTTGCGTGGCTTTGTCGGGCTACCGGGAAGAGCGTCAGTATCAATTATTCCGGCGCGCGGGGGCCAGGCTGCTTTCGGCGAGCGCGCCCTGCTGGGTGGACGCCGCTTCTTGGCCAAAAGCGAAATCCGCAATGGAAAAAACCGGCGTCGTCGTTCATGAGCCGGAAATTTTCGCCGCGGACTTGCTTGCTCCCGCCTCGGACCATTTGAAACGGAGCAGAAAACCACGCTTTGAACCGCTTTATCTCAAACCCGCCGGCTATGAAAAGCGGCGATTAGGAAATGTCTGAGCCGTCCGTGAGGCCGGCGCGGGCGACCGATCTTGAGCAAATCCTGGCCATCGAACAAGACTGGTCAACCACCCCGCATTGGAATAAAGTCCAATTCGAAAAAGAGCTGGCCGGACCGCGGGCTTATTTCGTGGTTTTGGAGCGGGACGGGGAAGTTTTGGGTTACGCTGGAATCTGGGTGATTCCGCCCGAGGCGCAGATAACGACCATCGCGGTTAAGCCGCAGGCCGCGCGGCAAGGCCATGGGCGGACGTTGCTTACAAATCTGTTGGAGGAGTCTCGGGCACGGGGTTGCGACAAAGTCACGCTGGAAGCCAGCGCGAAAAATACTTCTGCTTTGCAGCTTTATGAGTCCGAGGGGTTTCGCGTTGTGGGCCGTCGGCCAAAGTTCTATAATGATGGCTCCGACGCTGTTCTGATGGATCTTTGAGCGCGCGTCCATTGCCGTGCCCGGGTACAGTAAGCGCGCAACCGGGCCCGCAGGGCCCGGGGTCGTTAGGCCGTTATTTCGAGTCGCTTGCAGCGGCACTATTCCAATAATTTATGGGATAGTGCCGTCCCGACTTTTGGGACGGGCGGCTTTTCGACTGACGCCGAAAAGCTTTAAAAAGAAAAATAGATGAAAATTACGCTATTATTTTTAGCATTAGCTGCCATATCTCACCCTTTCGCCCACGCCGGGCAAAGCGACAGGGAGGCCGCCAAATCCGCGCAAATGCATTATTTGCGCGGCATGCTGCTTGAGCGCCGCGGCGCTTATACCGAGGCCCTGCAGGCTTACGATCTGGCGTTTTCTTCCGATCCGGAGTCAGCCGTCATCTGCGGCCAAGCCGCGGAATTGTCCATAGAAGCGGGGCTGATGGATAAGGCCGGGCTTTGGACCGGTCGTCTGATAAAGCTGGCGCCCAATAAAGCTCAATCCCATATATTGCTGGGCCGCGTGCAGTGGGCCCGAGGGAAAATGGAAGCCGCGCAGGCCTCTTTTGAAGCGGCTCTTAAGATCGACCCGCTTTCCGCGGAATCGATATTTTCCTTGGGCACCTTGCTTTCGCTGCGCTCCCCTCAAAAAGCCCGGGAGCTTCTGGAACATTTCTTGGAACAAAATCCCGCCTTGGCTGCCGAGGCCCATTTTCAAATCGCCAAGCTCGACTTGCAGGCCAACAATCTTAGGGACGCGCAGTTTCACCTTAAGCAAGTCATCGCGCTTGAGGCGGATGGGGAGTCGCTTCCCGCCCGTTATGCTTTGGCGCAGACCTACGAACTTCAGCATTCCACCGACGCCGCCTTAGACGCCTATTTGGAGATTCTCAAGCTGGAACCGCAAAACGTTCCTTTGATCAACCATATCGGACAGATGTATTTTCTTAAAGGCCAGTGGGACGAAATGCGCGCTCATTTCGAGATGGCCAAGGCCGTTTCAGCCGGTGATCCCGCGGCCAATCATTGGCTGGCTCTTCACGCGGAGCGCCGCGGGGATTTCGCGTCGGCCGCCGCCTATCTTAAGGCCAGCTCCGCGCTTAAGGGCGAGCCGGCTCTTCATTTGCGGCTTAGTTATTACCTGACCCAGGCGGGC
>MGUO01000121.1:13582-19560 GCA_001800015.1 Elusimicrobia bacterium RIFCSPHIGHO2_02_FULL_57_9 | reverse complement strand
AAAGCTATGTCGAGACCTATCTGCGCGAGGAAATCCAGCAGGAAGGGCTCGTCCGCAGCCTGGGGCCTTTCGTGAGATTCCTGGAAGCAGCCAGCTTCTCCCAGGCGTCCATTCTCAACGTTTCGAGCGTGGCGCGTGATTGCGGCGTTGAACGGAAAGTCGTGGAAAATTACTTCTCGATCCTTGAGGACCTCCTCATCGCGGCCCAAGTGCCGGTCTTCGCCAAGAAGGCGAAAAGGCGCATCGCCGCGCATCCGAAATTCTTCTTTTTCGATGCGGGCCTCTACCGAACGCTCCGGCCGAAGGGCCCCTTGGACAGACCCGAGCAAATCGAGGGTCATGCTCTGGAAACTTTGGTTTTCCAGGAACTGCGCGCGGTCAACGACTATCTGCGGCTGGGATACTCGATCCATTGCTGGCGGACCGCCGATGGCCGGGAAGTGGACTTTGTGCTCTACGGGGAAAAAGGGATTCGGGCCTTCGAGGTCAAGCGCGCAGCTAAGCCCGCCGGCTCCGATTTCGCGGGATTACACGCCTTCCTCAAGGACTACCCGATGGCTAAAGCTTTTCTTCTCTACGGGGGCAGCCGCCGCCGGAGGGAAGGCCCGGTGGAGTTGGTTCCTTTGCAAGAAGCCCTGCCCCGGCTGCCAGAACTACTGGGTGCGTAGCCTTCAAAGACGCGACGCGATGGCCTCGCTTACCGACAGTCCCTTTGATGGAGGAGTATCTGCTCTGCGGCAAGCTCAAGACCTTAGGGAGGGTCAATATCCTGCCCGGCCGGGTGGCCACGTCGGCCCGCAGGTACGAGAAAAACGGCAGGCTGCGAAATCTTCTGCGCAACGCCGCCATCACCGCCCTTTTTTACTTGGGAGTGCCACCGCGCTCTTTGGTGAGGTTCTATCGATGAACAGGGTCTTGGTCTTCGTCAAAGCCCCTGTCCCGGGCAAGGTGAAAACCCGGCTCTGCCTGTCACAACGCTGCGTAAAGCAGTTTGAGGCTCGCCCCCCAGAGCACGAAACTCAACAGCCGCCGCAGGGACAGATTGGACAGGCGCCCTGAGCCGATTCTGGACCCGAACCAACCTCCAACAAAAGCTGAAATCACCAAGGGACCCCACAGGGCCATGGCCGTGGGGACCGTATGCCAGCGCGCGACAAGAGCCGCAATCGAGTTGACTAGGATGAACAGAGAGCTGGTCGCCGCCGCCTGCTTGGCATCGGCCCAACCCAACAAGAGGATCAAGGGACTCAGGAAAACTCCGCCGCCGATGCCGATCATTCCTGAAACCAAGCCGATAGTCATGCCCGCAATCACGGCTATGGGGACAACCACCCGCGGCGCACATTCGTCGTTTTCGGGAAGATCGACCCACAACCTGAAGGCTGCCAGGATAAGCGACATCCCTAAGATGACGGAGAAAGCGGCCGACGGGAGGCAGATGAGCCCTCCAATATATGACATGGGAAGCGAGCCCAGAATAAAGGGCCAAGTCAGTTTCCAATGGGAACGGCCAGCCCGATAAAAAGCAACGACGGCTAAAGAGGACACCAAAACATTAAGAATCAACGCGCTGGCCGCGGCGTTGTCTTTTGGAAAGGAAGCGAGCGATAAAATCGCCAGATATCCCGACGCGCCTCCGTGCCCTACCGAGGAATAAAGAAGAGCCACCACAAAGACGGCGGCGTGGATAAGAAAGGGACCCAATTCCTGCGTCATGACGCGAGCGCGGCAACCGGACTCAACTGAGCGATGCCGTCGCCGACCTTGACCATGCCGCCATGAATCACCCGAGCAAAAACGCCCTCCCTCGGCATCACGCAGTCGCCAGCTAGAGTATAGATCGCGCAGCGGGTGTGACATTCCTTGCCGATCTGGGTCACCTCGAACACCACGCCGTTTCCAATGCTGATGCGGCTGCCGATAGGCAAGGAAACGAGGTCCATCCCGCGCGTGGTGATATTCTCCGCGAAGCTGCCGGCATTGACCTGCAGGCCCTTGGCCCGCATCTTCTCAATGCTCTCCCAGGCAAGCAGGCTCACCTGGCGATGCCAATTTCCGGCGTGGGCGTCGCCTTCGATGCCGAAGTTCTCAAGGAACATAGCCTGCCCCACGTTCTTTTTCCGAATGCCCTTTCTAGCGCTCACGCAAACTGCGAGAATGGTTCCCATATTTATCCCCCTAATGAGCACATAAAACTTTCCCGGACCCGGCCGCCCTCGGGCGCCATCTGGTGGCGTTGCGGCTTCATGGCCACCGCCCGGCGCAGCAATTCGGCGATCTTCGCGTCGCTGGCTCCCGACCTAAGGCAATCCCTTAGGTTCAAACCCCTCGCTGAAGCCAGACAAGGCAGAAGTCGCCCATTCGCGGTCAAGCGCAGCCGATTGCATCGGCCGCAAAAGTTGCAGCTCAAAGCTGAAATGAAACCCACGCGGCCCAATCCGGCCGGAGATTTGAAGTAAACGGCGGGACCGCAACCTACGGGCTGTTTCGCCCGGCTCAAAGGCTCAAGCGGACCGCAGCGCGCTTGAATTTCGCGCAGCGGCAACCATCGCCGCGAATTGAAAAAACCCGTCTCTCCTATGGGCATAAGCTCGATAAAACGGACATGAACCGGCAAACGACGGGTGAGCGAGATGAAATCCGGTATTTCGTCCGCATTGACTCCATTCATCACCACGACGTTGATCTTGACGGGAGAAAATCCAACTTTGAGAGCCGTGTGGATGCCATGCATGACATTCTCAAGACCGCGACGACGGGCAATCGCCGGGAATCGTTCGGGCCGCAGCGTATCCAGACTCACATTGACCCGCGCCAGTCCGGCGCCGCGTAAATCCTCCGCCATCTTGGATAGAAGCACCCCGTTTGTTGAAAGAGAAATATCCGCAAGGCCCGGAATCACCGCGATGGCTCTGAGCAGCGCAACGATTCCTGGACGGGCCAGCGGCTCTCCCCCGGTAATGCGAAGCTTGCTGATTCCAAGACTTGCCCCGATACCGACAAGACGCGCAATTTCCGCGTCGCTTAATAAATCTTGCGAAGCAGACCCAGCGACGCCTTGCGCGGGAAGACAGTAGACGCAACGCAGATTGCAGCGGTCCGTGACCGACAGGCGGAGATAATCAATCCTGCGGCCGAATGGATCGATCAGCATGGCTTCTCCCGTCTCGCCCGTTCGTATTCTTGTTTCGTGTCCAGATCCACGAAGGAGAGGCCTGATGGATCGGCCGATTTGACCTCCGGTTCCAGATAGAAACGAGCGCGCAGAATGCCGAAAAGCTCCTGAATCTTTAGCCGCTGGTCTTTGATCCGACATTCCATGACCCCGCGGCATTTTTTGGAGTAGATGGCGCACAATGGCTGAGGCTTTTCACGCCAGACAGGGATGACGGCGTCATAATCCTGGCTCGCATTCCAAAGGTCTTTCACGAGTTTCGGCTGCAGAAAGGGCATATCACAGGCGCATACGAACACATGCTTGGTCTCGGCATTGGACAAGCCTGACCAAATCCCGCCCAGGGAGTGAGACTCCGCAATCATGTCTTTGACGACCCGGACATTCGTCTTGTCCCAAAATTGGAACAATTCCGGCTTTTTTACCACGACAAGATTGGACGGAAACATTCCTGAGAGAATTTCGACCACGCTCTCCACCATGGTCTTGCCGTTCCACAATGCCAAGGCCTTATTGGAACCGAAGCGACGGCTTTCGCCGCCTGCCAGCACCACGCCGGTAATCTCTTTCAACATTTCGGCGGTCATTTCAGCCATCTAAAAGCGAGCGAGTCTCCCTGCTTAACGCGGCTCACGCCTATGGGTGCGATCGCCAGCGCGTTGGCCTTGCAGGCCATACCAAACATAGCGGAACCCTGCGGTCTGATGATTTGAAGTTTGTGGTCGTTTCCCTCCCGCTCGGCTCGGCAAAACAGATACTGCTGCCTGTCCTCTGGTTTCGGGTAATCGTTGGCCGCAATGCCGCTCAAGTGATAGCTGGGATACCCCGGAGAATGGCCCTGCAGCTTCTCCAGCGCCGGACGGACAAATTCCTCAAGACAGACCATCACAGAAACGGGATTTCCCGGCAAACCGAATACCAATTTATCCCTGCATAGACCGAACAAGAGAGGTTTCCCCGGTTTGATGGCCGCCTTCCAAAAGACCGTCCGCAAACCCAGGTCTTCCAAAATAGCCTTGGTGTAATCAAAATCACCCGCCGAAACGCCGCCGGTGACCAGGAGTACATCCGCTCCCGCTAAGGATTCTTCCAGGGCCTGCCGCATCAAAGCCGGGTCATCCTTGACAATGCCTTTGTTGAGGGGGACAATTCCCCAGCGGCAGAGCGCCGCAGCCAGGGCGGGGCCATTGGAATTGCGAATCTTGCCCGGAACCAGCCTATCTGCGAGCTCCAGAAGCTCATCGCCGGTCGCCAGGATGGAGATACGCGGTCTTTTAATGACGAATACATGATCAATTCCCTGCGCGACTAAGAGGGCCACCTCGTAGGGGCGAATCTTGAGTCCTTTATTTAAGATGAGCATTCCGGAACGAATATCCTCCCCATGACGGCGGATATGATCTCCTGATTTTGGAGCTTGGAGGATGCTCACCCGCCCATCCCCCTGCTCTTTTGTCGCTTCCTTCATAACCACGGCGTCCGCGCCCTGCGGGAGCGGCGCTCCGGTCATGATTTTGATCGCCTCGCCCGGATACACCTCCAATTGGGCCAAAGCGCCCGCCCGGATGGTTTCTTTGATTGTAAGAAGCGCCGGAACCCGTTGCGAAGCGCGGGAGCAATCTTGGAGCCTGACCGCGAATCCATCCATCGCCGAATTGTCGAAAGGGGGAAGATCGTCATTGGCTAATATATCCTCAGCCAGCACGCGCCCAACGGATGCGTCCAGCCTGACGTCTTCGCCGCCAAGAACAGAAGTGCTTTCCAGAATTAGATCAAGAGCCTTTTGAGGCGTAATCACGATAAACCTCCAATTTGGTCTCTCCGCAGACCACGCTTGCGATCATGTTGAAAGCAAAAACAAGAATACCGAAAAACTGTAGGCTGCCCGAAGCCGCCAAGGCCCACACCCAGCGTCCCTCTTGCCAGCGGTGAAGGCCGAAGAACAAGGCCATCCCCACGGTGGCTATATTGGCAATGACGAGATGCGTCCAAGCGAGCCATTCCGAATAGAGCCGCCGTCCAAAAAAAGCCGGCACGACGCGGTACATCATTCCGTACATGGTCATGGAGACCCAACCCAACAGCATCAGGTGGGCGTGGGAGGGAATGAGATAGTAATCGAGTCCGCGCCACTGGCCGCCTGTCCAACTCATAATCATCGCCAGCCCGAGGACGGCGCTCACAACGAAGTAGATAACCGCCGCCAATAGGAAATAGTTGGCGTATTTCCCGGTCATAGGATATCTCCAGCCGCCGAAGCCTGTTCGTTTTCATGCCCTTCTCCTTGAAGCATGGCCAGGGCGTGCGGCACGAGGTTCAGGACGACCTTGAGCGAATCGATCGCCCCGCGGGGGCTTCCGGGAAGATTGATGATGAGCGACCCGCCGCGCGCGCCGGCCAGGGCTCGTGACAACATGGCTCGTTCACTCTTTTTAGCCCCCTCAAGACGCATCCACTGCGCTAGGCCCGGGAGTTCCTTGTCCAACACCGCGCGCGTCGCTTCCGGCGTCACGTCCCGAGGACCGAGACCCGTTCCGCCCGTGGTCAAAATGAGGGCGAGGCTCTTGCCGTCGGACCAGTCCAAAAGCGTCTCCTTAATTTTCTCTTGCTCATCGGGCTCCACCGCCAATTGCGCCACCTGCCAGCCTTGAGATTCAACCAGTCTGCGCAAGGCAGGGCCGCTTTCATCGCGCCGCAAGCTTTTCGAGCAGCGGTCGCTGACAGTAAGTATTCCCACTGCAATCTTCATGGTTTGCTCCCTTCCGCCCGCGGATGAAATGCCCCGACCGGCCGCCTTCTTTTT
>MGUO01000121.1:12436-13572 GCA_001800015.1 Elusimicrobia bacterium RIFCSPHIGHO2_02_FULL_57_9 | reverse complement strand
TCCCTCTGTCCGCAGCCTTGGCCATATCGTAAATCGTCAAACAGGCCACGCTCACGGCGGTCAAAGCCTCCATTTCAACGCCGGTTCTGCCCCGAGTGCAAACCATCGCATGAACACATAGGCGGTCCGACTTGGGTTTGAATGTTAAATCAACCGAATCAAGGTTGAGGCTATGGCAAAGCGGGATCAGCTCATCGACCCGTTTAGCCGCCATAATGCCGGCGATCTTGGCGACGGCCATGACGTCGCCCTTGGGAATTTTACGGTCCCTTATTCGGCGAAGAACCTCGGGGCTCATTCGGATCTCGCCGTAGGCAATCGCCTTGCGAAGGCTGACGGGCTTTGACCCAACGTCCACCATGCGGGCATTCCCTTTGGAATCCAAGTGCGTCAATGTCTTCCTGTTCACTACCACTCCTGCCCCGTCCCCTTAGGCATTAGACTGAAAAGGTAGTCGATCAAGGCGCGGACCTCATCCTCGTCCATGAGGGCCTTCCATGAGTTCATGTGCAGCCGGGGGGCGAGAGCGTTGGCGTCCTTAGGCGTGGCGGCACGACCGTTGAGAATGACTTTCTTGATCTCATCTTCGCTAAAGCCTTCCGCCACCCGGGTCAAGGCCGGGATCGGATCCACCTGGGAACCCGGGTTGGGCACGCCGCCCTTGGCGTCGACGCCGTGGCATACCGCGCAGCCGTAGCGTTGATAGACGATCTTCCCCTGTTCGATCGGATTCTTGGGGATGGCCGGTATGCCGTGATCGAGAAGCAGATTATTCCAGACCGAGAAAGATTTGGCCGGACCGCGCTCCTTAGATCCCCCCTCCCATACGGCAAGCGCGAACGGGACCACCGTCCCGCTGGAAAACGCCGCGCCGCCGGGCGCGCGAAGATCGCGGCGAAGGACCACGGTCCAAATTCCATCTTTCCAACCACCGGCCCCATCCACGCTCTGAGTCCCGCGCCGGCCGATCGTCCCCCAGCCCTCGGCCACGAGATCCTCGGGCTTAACGGGATACTTGATCGTGTTGTGGATGGCATCCGGGCGGTAGTAGTCCGAGTATGCCTTCGCGTAGTGCTCAGGCTTGGGCATGGCCGCGCTCCAGCGCCACACGTTGACCGGCTTGCCTTTCTCGCCCA
>MGUO01000121.1:6242-12419 GCA_001800015.1 Elusimicrobia bacterium RIFCSPHIGHO2_02_FULL_57_9 | reverse complement strand
GAGCCGGCCACCAGCGGAAACTCCAGGGCCACGCCGTCGACGAACTGGCCTGAGAGCTCCAGGTCCTCGCTCTTGCTCGCATCCGCCCAGCGCAAGCGGAAGAATATCTCTTTTGCCGTGCGCAAGCTTTGAACCTCGACGCTGGAAATAGCGCCTCCTCCCTGAGGAACGACGAGCTTCTGCGCAGCCACCACGATCTTGACGGCGGCGGCGCGCTCCCAGGCTTCGGCGTAGGGGTCAAGTCCGAGTTTGTCCACTTTATTCGATACCAGGTTCTGCTGCATCGCCAAGGCGGGAACCGCCGCCAAGATGAGAACGAAGAGATGACCAATGTATTTCACGACGCACCTCCCAGAAGCGAGCGGCACAACGACGCAAGTTGCAGATAGAATTGCGGCGCGCCGGCCGCGTGGAGCTTGCGCGCCATGACGCCGAAGGCTTTGAAGACGATCTCCTTGCGCAGTTTCGTCGCGGCATCAACGACGATGTCCCGCTGTTCGCTCCAGCCGTTGAGCTCGGCGTGGACGCGCTTGATCTCGAGATAGGCAAGAAACTCGAGAACCGCCGGCAATCCATCGGCTCTTTCCCCGGACTCGACGCCGAAGGCTTTATAGAAACCGGCCAGATCGGCGACCTTCTTAGCCTGCCCGTAGGGGTCCTTAGTCGCGTGGAACGCCAGCTCAAGCGGGCAGACGGGGGCGGGGCCGAACAGCCGGAAGTGCTGGGATTCCAGTTCGGCGCTCGGCGTCGCCTTCAAGGCCTTTTCAAGCTTGTTGAGGCCGCCGGCGGCAACGGCGCGGGAGCCGCGCGCGGCGCACAGCAGGGCGTCGAAGCGCGAGCGCCACGCCACGTCAGGATAGGCGAAACCCGCCGAGACCAGACGCAAAGCGATGGCCCTGGGCGGGGCGGGCACCTTTTCCACGGCAGCGATGGTCATAATCTCTCCTAGGTGACGCTATGACGGTTGACGTCCAACTTCTCATCACGGAATACGCGAAAGACAATGGGCTCCTTGACGGGAACGGTCACGAGTTTCTTTCCGCCTTGATAGGCGGCCGCCAGCCCTTTGTCCACCTTAAACTTGTCCACCCAATGGTCGGTGCTGCCGAACAAAGTGAGCAGGCCGACCGTCTTTGCCTCGCGGCGCTTGTAGGTCTCGACCGCTGCTCCGGCGCCCGGCCCGAACATCTGGGACAGATAAGTCTTGTCCACATGGATGGGCGGGATGTAATACACATGCGGCAAAGTGCCGAGCTGGGGCAGAAGCGGGAGGGCGAGCTTCGCGACGTGGACCAGATAGTCCATCGGGTTGTCGGAATCGACCTTGTCGGGGCTATTGATGAACCCCGTCATGCGGATTTTCCCGATGCAGGTCTGCACGCAGCGGGGCGCGATGCCCTTCTCGATGAGCGGATAGCAGGCGATGCATTTCTCCGATTTGCCGGCTTTGGGGTTGAACATGGGCTTTTTGTAGGGACAGGCCTGCACGCACTTCTGATAGCCCCGGCAACGCTCCTGGTCGATGAGCACGATGCCGTCCTCCGGCCGCTTGTAGACGGCCTGCCGGGGGCAGGCGGCCAAACAGGCGGGATGGGAGCAGTGGTTGCAGATGCGCGCCAAGTAGAACATCCAACGAGCATGAGCACCGCTGCCTCCCTCGGTGCTCATGCTCGTGATGTTGCCGATGGGCGCGTTGACTTCGTCTTCGCCGAGGTTGGGATGGGACCAGTCTTCTTTGGCGGGCATATAGCCCAGCACTTCCTCTCCTTGCGGCGCGGCCTCGAATATCGTCTCGCCGATATAGGCGCCTTCTGCGCTCCAGCTCTGGCGCTTGAGCTGCTCGAGGATTTTAACGTCCCAGGCCAGCGGATAGAAGCCGAAGGGCTTGGTCTCGACATTGTTCCAGAACATATGCTCTTCGCCTTCTCCCGACGTCCAGGTCGTCTTGCAGGCGACCGTGCAGGTCTGGCAGGCGATGCACTTATTCGTGTCGAAGACGTAAGCAATCTGCCTTTTCGGCGGAGTCGCCTCGTACTTGTACGCCATCTCGCGCTTGAGCTGCCAGTTTTTCACCTTCGCCATCATGTCCCCCTAGAAACTGATTCGTCCCTCAGGCCTTTATCTCGACGAACTCGCCCTTCAAGTACGCCTCCATGGATTGCTTGGCGTAACCGGGGCGATAGCCTTCCTTGGCCGGCTTCCAGAGCGCCACGCCCTGCGTACCCCCGTCTTCGGCCTTTGAGATCTTGACGAACGACTCTTTCGGCGCGCCGACGGTGCAGTGGATGTCCGCGGCGAAGCCCTTGCCGATGACCTGGCCGAAGTACTCCTTGCGGGCCATCGAGTCGGTCTGGCAGGTTGGGCGCAGCCAGGCGCGCGTGCCGGACTGGTGGCTGCCGTAGCGAAACATCGCCTGATACCCCGTGCGCGGATTGCGCGCGAGCTTGTCGGCGTTGTTCTCATGCCCCTCCACCGAGCCGTAGGTCGCCACGTACATATGGAACCAGGACCGCGCCACGCCGCGCTGCAGACCCCAGTAGTACCGGGCGCGCATCTTCGCGCGGTGCACCTTATAATCCGCGGGCTTCCCCTGCCAGCCGCGGAAAGGGCGGTCCTCGGGGTCGGCGTCGATCCAGACATAGTCGCCGTCGTCGATGCCGAGTTCCTTGGCGTCGAGGGGATTTAAGTCCACGTAGCCCTCGCCGACCCAGGGCATGCGCTTGTCGCGGCGATGCATGTCGCCGAACGGCCCGAACCAGGCCGAGATGATGTCCACGTCGACCGGGGTGGTGTGCGCGCCATGGCGGAACTTAGGCGTGATGTAGGACAAAGTCATGCCGATCTTCTTGCCCGGATGCGCGGTTTTCGTCAGCGCCGCCGGCGCAACGATCACGTTGCGGACCTGCCGGACTTCGACGGACAGGTCGTCGCTGCGGATGCCGTAGCCCTCGGGCCCCGTAGGCCGGATGAGCCCCGGCGCCCCCGTGACGATCACGTTGGGCTCGTAGGGGGTCGCGTCCACCGGCTCGCGGTGCACAGGGAGATTCTCGCCATGCTCCAGGAATTCAGGCTCGTCGCGATACATCTCGATGCGCCCCGACTTAGTGTAGTGGGGCAGGCCCTCCACGCTCTGCTCCCAGCCCATGATCTTGGGGTAGGTGCGGGTCATGATAAGCGCGGGGATGCCCTTCTTGGCGTCGGCATGCAGCTTCTCCACGTCGTAGCCCTTGGTGGCGCTGGAGTTGTCCAGGATGCGCTGGAGGTACACCTCGACCTTGTCCTCATGCACCCATTTCCAGTAATCGACAAAGCCCTCCTCGCCCGTGATGCCGGCCAGCGCCTTGGCCACGCCGGCCAAAACCTCGATATCCGGCTTGGAGTCGTGAAGACGCTTGAGCGGAGTCTTTGGGAACATCTGCAGAAATGGGTTGGTGACGGCGGCCGTCATGTCCGGCACCTTCATCTCGGCCCAGGAGTCTACGGGAAAGACGATGTCGGAGTATTCGCAGGAAGCCGTCCACCACCATTCGCTCACGCAGATCGTCTCGATCTTCGGCAGGGTGTTGACCACGACGTCGTGATGCCACTTGAGATTGCCCAGGATCGAGTTGCCGTTGGAGAACCACATGAACTTAGTGGGCGTGGGCATATGTGTCTTGCCCGTGAAGTTCTTGTTGCCGACGCGCAGCGGCCGGTCGCCGTAGTTGTAATAGTGCGCCGACTCGTAGCGGAAGTAGGGCTTGTAGACCACGTGCGCGCGTTCGTCGGTCGCGATGTGGAACGGATCCTCGGCGATGTAGTACGGCAGGCCGTTGAAGTAGGCGCCGCGGTAGTTTCCCGCATAAGAACCTATGTTGCCCCCATGAGTGCCTATGTTCCTGGTCAGGGAGGCGAGCAGGAAACCCGTCCGGTCTTTCTGATCGTTATTGAAAAAATGATTCGGCCCCATACCGTAAACGAGCAAAGTCTTGCCGCTGTTCTTGGCGATCTCGCGGGCCAGCCACGTCACGTTCTCGGGTTCGGTATGGCAAATGTCGCCGGTCGCCTCGCTCGTGTAGTGCGACGCCTGCTCCTTGATCAGATCGAAAACCGGGCGAACCTCCACGTTCTTGCCGTCGAGAAGCTTGACCGTGAACCGGCCCTCGAGGGCGTAGTTGCCGGCCCTGCCCGCCGAATCGCGCGTAACGACCGCCGGCGCGCCGGTGCCCGCGTCCCAGGCGGCGAAGTCGCCCCATTCCTCGCGCAATTCCCGTGCTACGATCTGCTGGTCTTGCTTATAAGGCGGCGGCGGCTTTTCGCCTTTCTGCAGCATGACCGTGTTCTTGAGAACGGCGTTCTTGTAGCCGTGGATGTAATCGGCCGGCTTGAGATTCTTCAGAGTGTCCAAGCGGACCAGCAGGGGCAGGTCGGTATGCCCCTTGATGTAATTCTCATCGTAAAGCTTTTCCTTAATGATCACGTTGACCATGCCGAGCGCGAAAGCCGCATCCGTTCCCGGCCGGGCGATGATGACCCTGTCGGCCTTGTTCGATGTGGACTGATACTCCGGAGCGATCGTCACGATCTTCGCCCCATGCAGACGCGCCTCGGTCAGCCAATGAGCATCCGGCATCTTTGTCGATATCCAGTTCATGCCGATGCAGACGATGAGGTTTGCGTTTTCAGCGGTCGCCAAGTCGAAGTCGATGGTCTGCTGGCCGCAAGCCATGGTATGGCCGGGGGGAAGGTCCGTGTGCCACGAATAGCTGTCCCAGATGCGGGCGCCGATCGCCTCCTCCGGCCCGACGCCACGTATCTTGCGGTCGAGCAGGGCCATGGAATTGGAGAAGCGGTTCATGCCGAAGATGCGCGTGGCACCCAACAGAGGCATGCCGCCCCTAAACTTCAGAGTCTGCACGCCCGCACCATGCATCGCTTCGAGCATATCCTGATCGTAGCCCTGCCGCCTGAGCCTTTCCTTCCCCTCGTCGCCGTTATAGAAACGCGCGGTCTGGTCCATGGCCGTGGCCGCGTACCTAAACGCCTCGTCCCACGACACCTTGATGAAAGGCTCCTTGCCGCGGTTGCGATACTTCTCGGGCATGCGCCCGTCGCCGTCGCGCGCAAACCCCGAGTCCGCCCACTCCTTCCAGCCTTTGCGCACCGAGGGGTACTTAAGGCGGCGCGGGCCATAGACCTTGCGGATCAACGCCAGGCCTTTTTGGCACAGGCGCGGATCCCAACGGTGCGAGGATTGATTGCCGTAAAGGTCCTTGGCCTTCCCGTAGCCGTAGGACGGGCCGAAGAACATGGCCACGCCGTTCTTGGTGTGCGCCTTGAGCAGGCAGTTGTGCGTGTCGTTGGGCGCGCACAAGAAGCAAAACTCCCCATCGGTGGCGACGAGGTCGCGATAAAGTTTTTCCCAGCCCCGGTCGGGATAACGGTCGAGAGGATTGCCCGCCGTTTCAGTGGGCTTGAGCAGGGCGAACAACGGCTCGGTGGCCAGCAACATCAAAGCACCGGAGCCGGAGTACTTCAAAAACTCCCTGCGGCTGATCTTTTTCTTCATGTCCATGATGATCCTCCAACGTTGCGAGCGAAATCCGCCAGACTGGCCCTCTCCAAAATTCCCCGCAGAATTTTCTCGGACCGCAGAACCGCTTCGTGGACGAGACAGGGATGATGTCCGCCGCAGCCGCGCAACTCAAGCAAGCACTCTCGCCCGGCTCTTCGCGGTTCTCCCAAAGACCGCACGATGGTCGACAGCGGGATATCCCGGGCGGGTCTTGCCAAAGCATACCCGCCTCCCGGCCCCCGTCGGGATACCAGGAAGCCTTGATGACCCAGCCTTTGAAAGATTTTTGACAAATAATTCTTGGGCAACTTCCGAGCTTTTGCCACATCTTCAACCAAGAAAAATCCGCCTTCAAATTGTTTGGCCAGATAAACCATGCCCTGTAGCGCATATCTGGCTGCTTGAGGGAGTCGCATGAGATGGAATTCCACCTGCGTTTGTCCGTTTCTTGCGAACACCCCCCCTTTCATCTTTTCATGAAACTATTCAAGCCCGAGTCCGCACAATGCGAAAATGCAAGAGCCTGCTTGATTTTTGTCAAGTGGGCCCTGGATGACGCGGATTCGGGCAGCCATGGTCAGCATCATCATTAAAAGGCTGAACTTACAGGAGACCTATACTAA
>MGUO01000121.1:3240-6234 GCA_001800015.1 Elusimicrobia bacterium RIFCSPHIGHO2_02_FULL_57_9 | reverse complement strand
ACTAATTGGTATCTCTTTAGCCCATCGAGCTGACCTAGAAGCTTGCGAGCTTTAGCGAGCAAGCAGCCCGCCGCACCCGGCCAGACTGGGTGTGCGGCCCTGTGTTTTGGGCCTGCTATTATAATAATCAGTTTGCCGTATAGTTGGATAGAATTTGTTCGTTGTTTTGGCCGTTGTTGGGTTGAAGATTGATATCTGCCGTGGATGTGAGGGTGCCGCTGTTGGACTGCCGCTAGGCCGTTGCTGGTAAAAATTATGAATCGACTTGCTGAGCCTGAGTGGAGAAAGTTTGAAACTGAACGAATGCGACTTTTTGTCGTGGAGGAATGCGAGAAAAGGCGTGGACAAGCAGCCATATACCAGCAGGTTCTTGGCGTGTCCCGATCAACGCTATGGCGTTGGCGCCGGGTCTATCGCCGGCATGGAGCCGCCGCATTAGGTTCACCTCGGGATTGCAAACGAAGGCGACTGACGCCTGAAACGGATCACGGCCTTTGAATGTTTCATTTTAAACTGGACAGGACAGTGGACACTACACTAGAATAAATCACGATGATGATAAAAAAGTTGGAAACCCGTGAAAGCGCGGCGCTGGAGCGGACCCTCATTCGCAAATCCATGAGCCGGTGGGAAGGAATGAACAGCGCGGGACGCGAACTGGGACGCGGGTTGGACAGAAAAGAATTGATCGATCGAGTCGCCAAAGAAGTGGGCCAGAGCATCAAGAAAGTTTTATCCGCGCTGAAGAAAAAAATTTAAAACAAGTCCGCCAGGAATTGCCTGAGATATCGACGCCGATTTTCTTACCGGGCTGGAACTTTAATAATGCTTCCGCCGTGCGCCTTAAGCGCCTTGCCATTAGCGCTCAAATGCAGAAGATAATCTCCTGGCGCGACAGCCGCGCCAACCGCGATATCCGCCGCCAAAGTGCTCTCATCCACCAGCCTCAAGTTCGAAACCTCAATGCCCGGCTCATCCATCTCGATTTTAAGGCTCGCGGCGAACTCCGCGCTAAAATCCCGCCCGATTATCTTTAAGACGCTCCGGCTGCCGGCAGCAGCCGGAGGCTCAAGCGAAACCCCGCGCAGCCACAAGGCCGGCACAATGGTGAAAATATTTTGATCCTCGAGCAGGGTCTTTCCCCGCGCGCCTTTGATCTTGATCCCGTAAACCCCCTCCGGCGCCGAAGTTGGAATAATCAAAAAAGCCTGGATGAGCTTGGGCAAGACATAGCTAAAATTAAGGCTGCCCATGTCATGCTCCGGCACAGAGCCGGAAAGAAGCGATATATCCCCCAGGACAAAACCCGTCCCCTCTATCTGCAGTTCGAGCCTGTCGCCTGGCCGGCGGAAGCGGTCCTTGGCGTTGATATCGCTGAGCAGCCCGGTTTTGCCCAAATTCGGCATCAGCACATCTACGCTCTCGCGATAAACTTCTTGCGAGAATATGGAAACCGCCAGACTGTATTCCCCCGAAGAGGCATCCGTGATGCTCACGATCCCATCCACGATATAGGGCAGGCTCGGCTTAAGCGACGACACCTTCAACCCCGGCATGGTTGATTCCACCCAAAATTGCCGGAACATTTTCTCATCGAGATTGGTCATCACGCGCAAACCCGAGGAGCGCCCGTCCTCGGCCATTTCGGTGAGCTTGACCGACAAAACCTCCCCTCGACGCACCACAGCGAAAGGCTTGGAAGCGATGAACACCGGCAAATCCTTGATCATCACGATGGGATAGACGTAAGAGGTGACCGCCTCGGGGCCCACCTCGATATCGCCGTGTATTTGATTGGCGGTCACCAGGCGCAGATTCTTTACGGTAAGGCCCTTGGCGCCGGGGTCGAGCGTTATCATCTTTTCGAACTCCGAGGTAAAGCCCGAACCGTTGATGTCCAGCCCAAAGCTGGTCGCCGGCCCCGTGATTTCCTGGGAATAATAAATGCGCACGATGTTCACGTCCTTGGGAATTAAATCCTTATGCAGCTCCACCGCCATGTTTCCTGCGGTCACGACTTCAGGCGCGGCTGCGGAAGGAGGCGGCGGTTGCAGCGCGGAAGAGCGCGCCGGCGCGACGGGTGCGGGCTTTGCGGCGATTTTAGCGGGCTGAGAAGCGGGAGGCGCCGGTTTGCGGGGAGCCGCCGCAGTCAGCGGTTTGGAGATTGAGACTGTTTGCTGCGACGGTTGGCGGGAAAACCAGAAGAACACCATCAGCACGACCCCCACCACCGCCGCCGCCATGGATCGCCAGGACACAAATCATATTACTATTTGCCTTATCCGCAGACAAAGGCACCTGCGCCCGCCGCCAACTCGCGACGGGCTGTCAACTAAAGAAAATTGCGCCCGAGAGGAATCGAACCTCTACCCGCAGCTTCGGAGGCTGCTGTGATATCCATTTCACCACGGGCGCGAATCGTTTTCGCCAACAGCCCCTCCCGAAAAGTGGGGCGGGCACATTATCGTTTTATTTTACCTAAATGAGAGGCAAGGGGGCGGCCCAAATGCGACTCCACCATAGACGCACGGATATTGCGTTGGTTGAAGGTCATCTTCGGATAGCGCTGGCGTGACAGTGTTACAGAAGATGGCGGTGCGCCCGAGAGGTAGGCCTTTTATCTTACAGATAAGTGGGGCAAAAGACAGAAAAAGCATGGAGATCTGGGAGCCGGACTTACGCACATTTGTTTTTCCGTCGGGAAGGCAGGTAGTTACGAACTTATCCATATGAATTCACAAAGAAAAAAAGAAGCAAAAAAAGAAAGAATAGCCGACGACGGCCTGCTCTGCGTCTCAACAACGACAACAGCAACGGCAAGGAAAACAAATCAAGAAACAAACAACAAAAACAGAACGTTTCTATTCGTCTCAAATACCGGACATTTCTAAAATGCGCTTGACACTTGACAAAAATAACTAATGGTCTTATACTGCCCCCATATATGGCAACCATACTGGTCGTAGATGATGAAATCAGCACACGTTGCGTCGT
>MGUO01000121.1:0-3183 GCA_001800015.1 Elusimicrobia bacterium RIFCSPHIGHO2_02_FULL_57_9 | reverse complement strand
ATCATTATCTCGGGCCTACCCGCGGAAAAAATCCAAAGCTATATCCCAGTCAAGCATTGGAAAAATATCATGTCCAAGCCGCTGGAATACAAGCTGCTCACTGAAAAGGTTAAGGAGTTTTTAAACGGAAAAGCCCCCGCTTAGACTTTGATCCTGCCCAGGCGCGAGGGCGTCGGATGCCCCAAATGCGGCTGCAGCAGCGCCGCGGCGGCCTTGATCTTGCCGATGTCCACGCCGACTTTCCCGCCGGAAGCGCTGAAAGCGAAGGCTAAATCCTCGGTGGCGACATTGCCGCCGGCCCCAGGGGCGTAAGGACAGCCGCCCAGCCCCCCCGCCGAAGAATCGAATCCGGACACTTTATAATCTTCCCACGCGCTCAAGGCATTGGCCACGGCCATGCCGTAGGTGTCGTGAAAGTGCATAGCGACCTTATCGGCATTGATCCGCTCCAAAAGAATTTCCAGCAAGGCCCTCACGTCTACGGGAGCGGCGCGGCCGATGGTGTCTCCAATGGAAAACTCCTCAGCTCCCAAGTCGATAAGTTTTTCGACCACATCAATCACTTTTTCCGGCGCTATCTTGCCTTCAAAGGGGCAGTAAAAAGCGGCGGAAACATAAGCCCGCACGGCAAGACCGGCCTGCTTAGCCTTGAGTATAACCGGGGCAAAGCGGTCCAGAGACTCAGCGATGGAGGCGCGGATATTGCGCTGATTGAACGTCTCGGAAGCGGCGGTAAAAACCGCGATTTTATCCGCTTTAACAGCCAGCGCGCGCTCCAATCCTTGCTCATTAGGCACCAGGGCTGAATAAATCACGCCCCTTTTGCGCTGAATTTTTTTGAAAACCTGTTCGGAATCCGCCATTTGCGCAACGGCCTGGGGCGAAACAAAGGCCCCGGCTTCGATTTCCTTCAGACCGGCTTCGGAAAGCGCGTTGATGAAAGCGACTTTCGCGTTCAACGGGATAGTCTTATGCTCGTTTTGCAGGCCGTCGCGCGGGCCGACTTCGACAAAGCGCAATGCGGGCAGATTAGCCACGGCTGGATTCTTTGGCCGCCCAGGAGGGCGGGCGCTTCTCAAGAAAGGCGCTTAAACCTTCCTGGCCTTCCGGCGAAGCGCGCAGGCGCGTCAAGGTGTCGAGCACCCGCTTCACGCGCTTCTCAAAGGCAAGCCCCGGAAATTTGCGCAGCATAGCCTTGGCTTCGCGCACGGCCTGAGGGCCGTTGCGCAGGATATTGTCGAGCACATGCTCAAGCCGGGATTCAATCTCGGACTCTTCGGCGACTTCGTGGACAATGCCCAGGCGCAGGGCGGTCTCGGCGTTAAAGACCTCGGCAGTCAGGTAATAGCGCCGGGCTTGGGCCTCGCCTATTTTAGGAATCACAAAGCAGGAAATAACCGCGGGGACAATCCCCAAGCGGCATTCGGAAAAGCACATTTTGGAGCAGGTTTCCGCGATCACGATATCGCAGACTGAAATCAGGCCCAATCCCCCGCCGTATATCCCGCCGCGGGCCACGGTGATCACCGGCGCCGGGCAGGCGTCGACGGCATGGCACATGTCGACCAACAAGGCCGCGTCCTTGCGACTTTTTGCCGACGGCATTCGGCCGGCGCGGCGCATCCAGTTGATGTCGGCTCCAGCGCAGAAATCCTTGCCCTCGGCGCGCACCACCACCGCGCGCAAATCAGGAGCTTTGCCCAAGCGCCTAAAAACATCGCTCAACTCGCGCAAGGTCTGATCGTCCATGGCGTTGCGCAGTTCGGGGCGGTTGAGGATGACGGTGGCGACGGGGCCGTCTTTAAGAACAATGTGCCGGTAATCCATCACATTCGGAAAACCGGGTAGCGCGGCTCGGACACCGGAGCGTAGGATGAGGCCTCCAGGCAAAGGCCGAGGATCTTGCGAGTGTCCGCGGGATCGATAATGCCGTCATCCCAAAGCCGAGCGGTACCGTAATAGGGCTGACCTTCGAGCTCGTACTGGGCGCGGATAGAAGCGGCTATTTTTTCTTCTTCCTCGGTGGAAAGTTTCTGCTTGGCTCGTTTGATGATGACCATAACCTGGGCGGCCTGATCGGCGCCCATAACCGAAACGCGGGCATTAGGCCAGGTAAAAAGAAAGCGCGCGCCATAAGCCCGTCCGCACATGGCGTAATTGCCGGCGCCGTTTGAGGAACCCATAATAATAGTTATTTTAGGAACCGGCGCGGTGGCCACGGCCTGGACGAGCTTGGCGCCATGCTTAATAATGCCGGCTTGCTCGTAATCCTTGCCCACCATAAAGCCGGTGATGTTCTGCAGGAAAATCAGGGGGATTTTCCGCTGGGTGCAAAGCTCGATGAAATGCGCGCCCTTAAGGGCCGCTTCCGAAAACAATATCCCGCGATTGCCTAAAATGCCCACGGGCCTGCCCATGATGCGGGCAAAACCGCAGGTCATGGTCTGGCCGTAAAGGGACTTGAATTGATGGAAACGGCTGCCGTCGGCCAAACGCGCCACGATCTCGGCCACGTCCCAGGGCCGGCGCAGATCGCGATTGATAATGCCGTATAAATCCGAAGCGGGATAAAGCGGCTCTTCCCCCGCGCCGAGAACGTAAGGCCGGATGTTCAAATTATCGACGATGGAGCGGCACAGGCGCAGGGCGTGCTCGTCGTTGTCGGCCAAATGATCGCTCACCCCAGAAATGCGGGAGTGCATATCCCCCCCGCCCAATTCCTCGGCGCTGGACTCCTCGCCCGTGGCGGCCTTGACCAGGGGCGGCCCGCCCAGGTAAATAGTCCCGTTGCCTTTCACGATCACGCATTCATCCGACATCGCCGGCACGTAAGCGCCGCCGGCCGTACACATGCCCATGACCACGGAAATCTGCGGGATGTTGAGCGAGGACATCACGGCCTGGTTATAGAAAATGCGGCCGAAATGCTCTTTGTCGGGAAAAACGTCGGCTTGGCGCGGCAGAAACACCCCTCCGGAATCGACCAAATAAACGCAAGGCAGACGGTTTTCCAGGGCGATTTCCTGGGCGCGCAAATGCTTTTTGATGGTCTCGGCGTAATAGGTGCCACCCTTAACCGTGGCGTCGTTGGCCGCTATCACGCACAACCTACCCGAAACCGTCCCCAACCCGGTGATCAAGCCCGCGGAGGGAACCTCATCGTCATACAGGCCCAGAGCGGCT
>MGUO01000120.1 GCA_001800015.1 Elusimicrobia bacterium RIFCSPHIGHO2_02_FULL_57_9 | reverse complement strand
AGGATGCTCCCAGCTCGGCCGTACAAATCGCCCACGGCCGAGGAAAACCCGCCGGCGCCGCAGTCGGTGACTGCGCGGTAGAGCTTGCGGTCGCGGGCCGTCAACAAGGCGTCGAGCACGCGCTTTTCATTCAAGGCATGGCCGATTTGTACGGCCGAGCTGGGAGCATCCTCAAGATTCGCGGAAGAAAAAGTCGCGCCGTGCAGGCCGTCGCGGCCCGTGCGTCCGCCGATGGCGACGATCAAATCTCCGGCCTTGACCTCTTTTTTAACCGCCCAGGCGGGCAATACGCCTACCGTGCCCACAAAAACCAAGGGATTAAGGCGGTAGTCGTTGTCGAAATAAATCGCGCCGCAAGCCGTGGGAATGCCCATGCGATTGCCGTAGTCGCGCACGCCGCAAACCACGCTGCGGAAAACTCGTTTGGGGTGAAGGGCGCAATCCGGCAGCGCGCCGGAATAATCGGGGGGGGCGAAGCAGAATATGTCGGTGTTTAGAACCGGCTTGGCTCCGAGGCCGGCGCCCAGAACGTCGCGGATAACCCCGCCAACGCCCGTTTCCGCGCCGCCGTAAGGCTCCACCGCGCAGGGATGATTGTGGGTCTCCACTTTGTAAGCCAGGGCCCAGCGCCCGCCCTTGCCGAAGCTGACCACGCCGGCATTATCCTTGAAAACGGAGAGACACCAGGGTTTGCCGGCCGACTTGGTGGCCTTGACGATGGTTTCCTCGAAAAGGTTTTTGATCAGCCGGGTTTTCTTGCCTTCGGTGTAGCGGATCGGCCCCGTGAAAGTCTTATGCTTGCAGTGCTCGGACCAGGTTTGGGCCACGGTTTCGATTTCCGCGCGGCTCGGTTGGCGGCCCGCGGACTTAAAATAGCTTTGCACCGCGCTTAACTCGGCTTCATTCAGAGACCAGTGATTAGCGTCGCTTAAAGCGCGCAGCTCCTTAGGCGCAAGTGAATTAAACCGCGTCAGGGGCGAGGGGAACTCAAGCGCGGGCCCGGCCGGGGAAGTTTGCGTTGCGCTCGTCATAGCCGGGCTTCCGAGATTTTAATCTGATGGATGAGGGGATTGGCCAATGAACGGAGCACGGCTTTCTCCAATTGATTGCGATGGCATTTGCCGGTAATGTGATAAGCCGAGCCCACGCGCACGGCTTCGGGAGCGGGCAGGCCCATTTCGGCCATGGCTTCGGCCACGGATTCTCCGACCGGATCGCAGACCGAGGGTTTAAGCCAACCCTCCCCCCGCCAGTGATTCATGCCGTTAAGCACCTGGGGCGCATGGGACAGTAGGCGGTATTCCTGGGTGACGCAATCGCAGAGCAGCTCCTTGGCGGCGAGCTGGATTTGTCCCGCGTTAAGTGGGCCGCGGATTTCGTAAATCTTGCTGGTGCGCAGTTCGCGGGCGGTGTTGAGGCCCAAACCGTTAAGCAGGGCCAAGGCGCCCGTTCCCTCGGCGTCGGTGAATTCGCTTTTTAGGCGGATTTCTATCTGATAGGTGCTGCCGTTGCCCGTTCTTTTTTCGCTCATGAATTAATGATGTCCAAGAACTGCTTATAGCGCCGGGCCGTTTCTTCGGCTACCTCAGCCGGAAGCCCCGGGGCCGGGGCCTGTTTGTCCCATTTCACGCTTTCCAGATAATCGCGCACGTATTGCTTGTCAAAGCTGGG
>MGUO01000119.1:1120-2644 GCA_001800015.1 Elusimicrobia bacterium RIFCSPHIGHO2_02_FULL_57_9 | reverse complement strand
TGGATAAGGAAGCCACCAAGAAGCTGGCCTGCTCGATGTTGTGGGCGGCGCGATAAGGCAGAATCGGAATGCCGGTTTGCAGGGCCAGCTTCTTGGTGGCTTCCTTATCCATTCCGACGGCCGAGCCCAGCACCCCGCAGCCGACATAAGGAACCCCGGCGAGTTCAAATAGTCCCTGCACGGTGCCGTCTTCCCCCATGGGGCCGTGCAGCGCGGGGAACACCACGTCGGGGCGGCTGCGGGGGGCGGCCAGGTGTTTGGATGCGCCAGCGGCCAGGGCTTTGCCGCCGACGGCGATTTTCTTTTCCTTGGTTTCAACCTTGCCGGCGAGGAGTTTGGCGTCGGCCTTAAGCCAGCGCCCGCGGGTATCGATGAAAACAAGCTCGAAAACGAATTTCTTCCTATCCAGGTTCTCAAGAATGGTTTTGGCCGAGACCAGGGAGACGCGGTGTTCGGCGGATTTGCCGCCGCACAAGACAAGGACTTTTATTTTTTTCATCGGTTCACTAATTTACTAATCCTTCAGCAGGCCGGTGATTTTCGCAAACAGGGTTTCCCGTTTGAAAGGCTTGACCAACACGTCGCGGGCGCCGGCCAGCCTTGCCTTTTGCACGGCTTCTTCATAGCCCGTTAAAACCATGATTGGGATATTGCGGGTTGCCGGCGATTTGGCGAGGCGGCCGATGACTTCCAGGCCGCTCATGCCCGGCATCATGACATCCATGATAATAAGATCCGGGATTTTGGCTCTCACGCTTTCCAGGGCTTCAAGCCCCGATTTCGCGGTCAGGACGTGATAGCCTTGGCGCATGCCTGATAGGAAAAGAGTCATTAAATCGAGCAGATCCGGGTTGTCTTCGACCAGCAGGATGCGCTTTTGCTTATGGTCCGGCATTAACGGCAAGGTAAAGATCGCCGTGCAGCCGGGCTGTTTGGCGGAGGATTCAAGCCAGATGCGGCCGGAATGGCGCTCGATGATTTGTTTGGAGAGGGGCAAGCCCAAGCCCAAGCCGGAATGCTCGCGGGTCATGCCTTGGCTGGCGGCGGAGAATTCTTCAAAGAGGCGCGGCAGCATTTCCTGCGCCACGCCCGGCCCTTGATCCTCAACCGAAACAACGGCCTTGTCCGGCTGAATCTGCAGGCTTAGCCGCACGGAGCTGTTGACGGGGCCGAATTTGCCGGCGTTCATCAACAGATTGTCGATGACCTGCTCGAGTTTCTCCAGGTCGGCCTGCACCCAGACAGCTTCCTTCGGCAATTCGACCTTGATCTTGATGTTTTTGCGCGCGACCTCATGGCCCGGCTTGGCGGCCCAGCGCGTTAGAAGTCCCTTAAGCTCGACCGGCTTGAGCAGGAGAGGCTGGCGTTGTTCGGAGCCTTCCCGGATGCTGAGAATCTGATTCAGCGTCCTGAGCAGGTCGCTGGCGCGGTAAATAATGGATTCAAGGGCCTTGGTTTGATGCTCGGTGAGCGGACCCAGGGTCGTTGCTTTCAAGGTTTCGGCGTAGCCCAGGATCACCGAAA
>MGUO01000119.1:0-1041 GCA_001800015.1 Elusimicrobia bacterium RIFCSPHIGHO2_02_FULL_57_9 | reverse complement strand
CTTTCTTAAATTCGGCGTAGGTCATAAAATCGGCCGCGCCGCGTTTGATCGCGGCAACCGCGAGCTTGCGGTTGCCCACGGCGGAGAGGATGATCACCGCGGATTTGGGATAGTGCTGGCGGATTTTATCCAGCAGGTTGAATGTCGACCGGGCTTCGGCCGGGCAGTCGAGGAAGATCAAGTCGTGAAACGATTCCTTGAGCTTTTGCAGGGCGAGCTCGCCTTGCGGGGATTGATAAATTCTCAGGAACCAATCCCGGGAGGACTTCAGGCGGGTTTTTAAAAGCCGCAGCTTTCCCTTGCGGTCGCTGATGATAAGGACGGATAATTCAACGGCCGGATTCATCTGGCTTTATTTTCCCAAATCCTTTGAAAGCTGTAAAGGCCCCCGCGCTCCGCGTCTTGATCGCATGTCGCAATAAAGTTATCCTATCGAATGACTCATCCTGACATTGAAAGGGTTCTCCTAGGAGAAGCCGAGATCCAAGCTCGTATAAAGGAATTAGGGCAAACGATTTCGCGCGACTACGCCGGCCGCAGGCTGCTTTTGGTCGGGATACTGAAAGGAAGCGTGGTCTTCTTGTCCGATCTGCTGCGGTCCGCGGCCTTGGACTGCGAAGTCGATTTTATGTGCGTCTCCTCTTATTCGGGCAGCGGCTCCACCGGCCAGGTGCGCGTTCTTTTGGATTTGCGGGAAAGCGCCGACGGCAAGGACCTGTTGATCGTTGAAGATATCATGGACACCGGCTTGACGCTGCATTATCTGCTGGAGAACCTTAAAACCCGCAATCCGCGCAGCATAGAGGTCTGCGTCTTATTGGACAAGCCGCAATGCCGGCAAGTCCCGGTGAAAGCCAAATACACGGGTTTTCAAATTCCTAACGCCTTCGTGGTGGGATTCGGGCTGGATTATAACGAACGTTATCGCCAGCTTCCCTTTGTCGGCGTGTTGAGGGAAGAGGTTTGTTGTTAAAGGCCGCGAAGGGCTATAATATAAAGAGTGGAAAATAAAAATATAAAGCAGTTGGCCATATGGGCGGC
>MGUO01000118.1 GCA_001800015.1 Elusimicrobia bacterium RIFCSPHIGHO2_02_FULL_57_9 | reverse complement strand
CCCCGCTATTTTCAAAAATCTTAAGAATCCTGGGCAAGCCCTTCTTCAGATTTCTAACTTTTAAATTAAGCGTCCACTCTTCGCTATGAGGAATCGGGTCATATATCTTAAGCCAATACGGCCTTTCCGCGCCAATAAGGTCGACATTGGGCCGGACTCGCTCGGCTAGCGGCTTTTTATCTTGCGCCCAGGATGGGCTTACTGAGGAAAGGGTAAAAACAAGCAGTAGGGCTGTCATGCAACGGCATTATATTAAATTCTACGGCATGCCGCCCTTTCTATGGCGGCGCTCGGCAACCAAGAGGCGCACTTGGGCGCGACGTATGGCGGCTTCGGCCGCGGCCAGGGTCAGCGGATCGATGTCTTTGCGCACGACCTCGGCCTGAGCTTTTTCCAGGGATTGGCGCGAACGCTCGGCGTCGATTTGCTCGGCCATTTCAGCAGTCTCGGCAAAGAGAGAAATCTTGTTTTTCTTAACCTCGGCGAACCCACCGGAGACCGCGAAGCGCCCGACCTGGCCCTTTGCCGTGACGCGGACTTCGCCTGGTTTAAGCTGCACCAAGAAGGGCGCGTGGTCTGGCAAAATTCCCATTTCGCCTTGCCATGCCGGCAATACCACGAATTCCACCTGAGCGCAAAAGGCCACCTTGTCCGGCGTCGTCATCTCGAGGGTAATGGTCTTGTCCATAAAAACTTATTGCTTAAACGACTCGGCCTTGACCACCGCCTCCTCGATGGGGCCGACCATGTAAAAGGCCTGTTCGGGAAGGTGGTCGTATTTGCCCGCCACCAAATCCTTGAAGCCCGCAACGGTGTCTTTGAGCTTGACGTATTTGCCCATCATGCCGGTGAACTGCGTTGCGACGAAGAAGGGCTGGGAAAGGAATTTTTGAATCTTGCGCGCCCGGGAGACGGTGAGCTTATCTTCATCGGAAAGTTCATCAATGCCCAAGATGGCGATGATGTCCTGCAAGTCCCGGTAGCGCTGCAGGATTTTTTGAACCGAGCGGGCGACCGCGTAATGCTGCTCACCCACGATTTTAGGATCCAGAATGCGGGACGTTGAGTCCAGGGGATCGACGGCCGGGTAAATACCCAGTTCGGCGATAGAGCGTGAAAGCACGGTGGTGGCGTCCAAGTGGGTGAAGGTTGTGGCAACGCCGGGGTCGGTCAAGTCGTCGGCCGGCACGTAGACGGCCTGAATCGAAGTGATGGAGCCCTTTTTAGTCGAGGTGATACGCTCCTGAAGCACGCCGACCTCAGTAGTCAGCGTAGGCTGATAACCCACGGCTGAGGGCATGCGGCCGAGAAGCGCCGAGACCTCGGCGTTGGCCAGCACGTAGCGGAAAACATTATCGACAAACAGAAGCACGTCCTGGCCTTCCTGGTCGCGGAAATACTCGGCCTGGGTCAAGGCGGTCAGACCCACGCGGGCGCGGGCGCCCGGCGGCTCGTTCATCTGACCGTAAACCAGCACGGTCTTGGAAAGAACGGACGCGCCGTCGGAAAGCTTGGCTTCTTCCATTTCGCGGTACAAGTCGTTGCCCTCGCGGCTTCTTTCGCCCACGCCGCCGAACACGGAAACGCCGCCGTGCTCTTTAGCCACGTTGTTGATCAGTTCCATGATGATGACGGTCTTCCCCACGCCGGCGCCCCCGAACAAGCCGACCTTGCCGCCTTTCATGTAGGGCTCGAGCAAATCGATGACCTTGATGCCGGTCTCGAAAATCTGAGGCGTGGTGACTTGCTCCACCATGGCGGGGGCGTCGCGGTGAATAGGCAGGGTTTCCTTGGATTTAATCTCGCCGCCGTAATCCTTGGCCTCGCCGAGCACATTAATCAGTCGGCCCAAACAAGCCCGTCCCACGGGAACCGTGATCGCAGCGCCTGTATCGTCCACGGTCATGCCCCGGGTCAACCCCTCGGTCGGGCCCATGGCGATGGCGCGCACCACATTGTCGCCTAGATGCGCCGCGACTTCGACGGTAAGCGCGCTGGTTTCGGCCTTGGAGCCGTTGCCGGTGTGCGGCAATTTGATTTTAAGGGCGTTATAAATAGCGGGAAGCTTGCCCGGCGGAAATTCCACGTCCAAAACCGGCCCAATGACCTGAACGACTTTTCCAATGTTCATCTTGTCACTCTCTCCCGATTATTTTTGAAACTTAGCGGCGATAAATCTCTCAGGCTTAGCGTTGGTCGGCGTATTGTAGCCTATTTTATGAAAGCGCACGCCGTAGCGGTGCATCCCGCCGCCATGCGAATCCTTGGTGTGGCGCACTTCGCCGCGAATTTCCAACGGGATGTTTATTTTTAGATAAAGGCACATGCCCTGTTCGAGCACGGCATTGGTCTTAAAAGCCATGCCGCCCATGGAAAGATCGGCGATGGTGCCGCGGCACTTGCCCACATTATGTCCCTTGGCGAAAATATCCATGGTGATCCCGACGGGTACGCGCGGATGTCTGCGTTTTTCTGTTAATTCCATAAAACTCCTTTTATTATGCGGCTAAAGCCTCGGCGCCGCCGACAAGCTCGGCGATTTCCTTGGTAATAATGGCTTGGCGCTGCCGGTTCAAGCTCAAATTAAGATCTTCGCGCAATTCCTTTGCGTTCTTGGAAGCAGAATCCATGGCGTTCATGCGCGCCGCCAGCTCGGAAGCTTGCGACTCAAGCAGTATGCGATAAAGCTGGGCTTTCACGTAACGCGGCAGCAGGGCGCACAGGAGCTCCTGCCGCTCCGGCTCAAAACCATAATCCGCGAGAGTTTTTTCGTCCGCGGCTACCGGCGTCGGTATGGGCAGAAGTTGTGTCGTCACAAGTTTCTGCACCGCAACGGATTTTAATTCGTTGTAGATCGCAGTCACGCGCGAGAGGCCCTGCCCCTCGTATGCGTCGATGACGGCCTTGCCCAAAATCTCGGCGTGAGTAAAGTTGACTTTGGGGAAAATCCCGGCCAACTCGATTAACACTTCAAAATCAAAGCCGCGCACGCGCTGCGCGAAATCACGGCCTTTGCGGCCCACCAGCGCCAAATAAGTTTTTTGCGCCGAGCGGGGCTTGAGCCAATCGATGGCCGCCCGGATCAGATTGGAGTTAAAGGCGCCGCACAAACCTTTGTCCGCCGTCACTATGATCAGAGCCTCGTGACCTTCGCCGCGCTGATCAAAAAACGGGTGCACCCGCACATCGCGCCCGGCCTCGATATCCGCACGCACCTCCAGGGCGGCCAAGTCCTTCACCAGCGCTTCCATGCGCACGGCGAAAGGCCGGGAGGCCAAAATCTGGCTTTGAGAACGGCGCATGCGCGCTGCGGCCACCATTTTCATGGCCTTGGTGATTTGCTCGGTCGACTTAACCGATTTGATCTTGCGGCGGATCTCTCGCAATGAGGCCATATTAAACCCCGACCCCGCTGGCCCTGAATCTGCCCAAATATTCCCGGATGCCTTCGGCTACGGTATATTGGGCGGAAAATCCGAACCCGCGCACGGCCGCGCCGGGATCTCCCAAGGTCTCATTCTGGTAAAAGGAATACGGATTCTTGAAATAATCCGGCTCAAGACGCGTGCCTAGGGTGTCGTTTAAATGTGTGATGATTTCGTTGAATGTCGTCTTGCGGCCGGTGCAGACATTGTAGACGCCCTGGGTTTTTTTCCGGGCTGCCAAAATATTCGCGTTAACCACGTCCGCGATATGGATGAAATCACGGTACTGGCCGCCGAACTCGAAAATCCTGGGGCGTTTGCCCGCCAGCATTTGCAAGGCCAGCTGCCATATCATGCTGGCCGCCTTGGCCTTGAATTTCTCCCCGGGGCCGAAAACGTTGAAATAGCGCAGCCCCACGATTCCGATCTTGGGATGGCGAGAAGCAAATTCGGCAGCGACCATTTCCATGATCCGTTTGGAAAAAGCGTAAACATTAAGCGGGCGCGCCGCGGCGGATTCTTTCATGGGCACAGTCCCGCCGCCGTAAATGCCAGCCGAGGAGGCATAGACCACTTTTTTTACGCCGCTCTTGGCCGCCCAATTAAGCAGCGAACGGAAAGCCTCCACGTTAACCTTCATCATTTTCATCTGATCGGTAACAGTGGTGTCGGTTATGGCCGCCTCATGGAAAACCCAATCAACCTTGCCGATGCGGCTCTGCCAGCCCAAATCCCCGACATCCGCGGCAACGAAATCCCCCGAAAAGCGCTGGAGATTCTCAAAGTTCCCGGTGGAAAAATCATCGAGGCCGACCACGCAATGGTCTTGCTTTGCCAAGGCCAGGCATAAATTCGACCCGATAAACCCGGCGGCTCCGGTCACCAGGGCCCGCATTATTTTTGCCTCCGCGCCGTTATTTCCTGCAGAGTCCTGGTGGGAGCGGCGGCCAGCTTATTGATGCGCGCTATGATTTTGCCGCCCGGCTTAGGCAGGGTTTGCGCCAAAGACGAGTTGTAAATCGAAAGCGCGAACTGTAGAACATCATGATCCCAAACCGAGACACCCGTAACCAATTTGTAATCCTTTTCCGCCTTGGCCAGGAATTTCTTCAAGGCGCTTTTGTCGTGAACCAGCAAGTCCGCGAGGGCTGCGTGGCTGTCCCTTTCCGGAACAAAAGAGAAGACCCCGGCAAGATCAGCCTGGCCGATGGTCACCAAAGCTTCCATGCAGCTCAGATTAAGAATCTGCATGGGTTTGGCGATTTCGGCAAGAACCCCGGCGGTCGCAAAGGCAAGCAAGACCGGAGCCAGGAAGAATTTCATGGTTCGCTCTTAAGGGCCGAGCTCCTTATTAAAAAACTTTCCTTAAACTGCGCGATCGCCTCGGAAATCTTGGCCTTCAGGGCGTCATCGATTGATTTCTTGTCGGTGAGTTCCTTAAGGACGTCGGCATGCCTGGCTTGAACGAATAGCAGCAGCTCGCTTTCGAATTGGCGGATTTTCATGGTCGGGATATCGTCGAGATATCCGTTGACCCCGGCGAAAATCGCGACAACCTGGGTTTCAAAGGGCATGGGTTTGTATTGATCCTGCTTGAGAAGCTCAACCAGCCGCTCGCCGCGGCTCAATTGCTGTTGGGAGGCCTTGTCCAGATCCGAACCGAACTGGGCGAAAGCGGCCAGCTCGTTATATTGGGCCAGATCCAAGCGCAAGCGCCCGGCTACCTGCTTCATGGCCTTGGTCTGCGCGGCTCCGCCGACGCGGGAAACCGACAGGCCCACGTTGACGGCCGGCCGAACGCCGGAATAAAACAGCCCTGTTTCCAAATAAATCTGGCCATCGGTGATGGAAATAACGTTAGTCGGAATATACGCCGACACGTCGCCGGCCTGGGTCTCAATAATGGGAAGAGCCGTCAGCGAACCGCCGCCGTTTTTAGGGGAAAGTTTGCAGGCGCGCTCAAGCAAACGGGAGTGCAGATAGAAAACGTCTCCCGTGTAAGCCTCGCGACCCGGAGGCCGGCGCAGAAGCAGCGACAACTGGCGGTAAGCCTGCGCGTGCTTGGAAAGATCATCGTAAATGACCAAGACGTGCTTGCCCTGCCAAAGGAATTCCTCGCCCATGGCGCAGCCCGAGTAAGGGGCGATATAGAGGAGCGGCGCCGGATCGGCCGCGGTGGCTGAGACCACGATTGAGTATCCCATGGCGCCGCCGTCTTGAAGAATTTGAGCGACCTGGGCCACGGTCGACTGCTTTTGGCCGATGGCCACATAAATGCAGATGGGGCGGTTGACTTCTTCTTTTTGTTTGATGATGGTGTCGATGGCGATGGCGGTTTTGCCGGTCTGCCGGTCGCCGATGATCAGTTCACGCTGGCCGCGGCCGATGGGAATCATCGAGTCAATGGCTTTTAAGCCCGTTTGCAGGGGCTCCTTGACCGGAGCCCGTTCCATAACGCCCGGCGCCACGATTTCGATGGGACGGGTCTTGCTTGTTTTAATAGGCCCCTTGCCGTCCAGGGGAAGGCCCAGGGGATTGACCACGCGGCCGATGAGGCTTTCCCCCACGGGCACCGACATGATGCGGCCGGTGCGTTTGACGGGATCGCCTTCCTTAATCAATCGGTCGGAGCCCAGAAGCACGCAGCCGACGTTCTCTCGTTCGAGGTTTAAAACCATGCCCATGACGCCGCGGGGCAACTCCAGAAGCTCTCCGGCCATGACATTCTCAAGCCCATAAACCCGGGCGATGCCGTCACCTACCTGAAGCACCGAGCCCTCTTCTTTAAGCTCCGTGCCGCCTTCATACTCCTGGAGCTGTTTTTTAATCACCGCAGTGATCTCTTCCGGTCTAATCGCCATGAACGCGCCTCCGTAATCCGTTTAAGCCGCGGCCGCGTTAGCCAAGGTCTTGGACAGCATGCGCAGTTTCCCGCGCAGGCTTGAGTCAAGCACCCAATCGCCCAGCCGCACCACAACGCCTCCCAAAATCTCGGGGTCAATTTTAACTTCCAACTCGATATTCTTTCCGGCAAAATTCTTAAGCGTCTCTTTAAGCTTCTTATCGGCATCGGCCGAAAGCGGCGCGGACGCGCGGACGTACGCCTTGGCGCTATTGTTTTTCTCCGCCAGCTGCTTGCCGAAATTGGCCGCTATCATGGGCAAAAGCTCGAAACGCTTTTTGTCAATCAAAAGCTTCAGGAATCTCAGGGTTTGGACTGAAACCTTTTTTCCCAAAGCCCGATCTAGTTTTTTCTTTTTATCGGCGGCGTCAATCCGGGGATGCTTGAGCAGCGGCAGGCATTTGAGGATTAAGCCGTAAGCGCTCGACAAATCCTCATGCACGCGCGACTCCTCCCTCGCCTCGCAAGCGGAATCAAATAGGGCCCGCGCGTAGCGCCAAGCCAGGACCCTGTCGGATGATTGCATTATTTGTGAGCGGCTTTTTCCTGCTTATCCAAATCCGCGAAAAAATCTTCCAGAACGGTTTTTTGCACGCCGTTGTCGACCGATTTACGAATCAGTTTTTCGGCGGCCAGAACGGACAACCCGGCCACTTCCTGGCGCAGCTCACGGACCAACTTGCGATGCTCCTCTGCCAATTCGGCCATGGTCTTTTCCCTGATATTCTTGGCGTCTTCCTCGGCCGCAGCCTTAAGCTGGGCGCGCAGGGCTTCTCCTTCCTTGGCCGCCTGCGCCAGCCTTGCGCGGCTGCGGGCCTCGATTTCCACCATCTGTTTTTCGAGTTCTTGCTGGATTTTTTCAGCCTGGCCGCGCGCCGCCCGGGCTCCTTCCATGTCCGCTCTAATGCGCGACTCCCGCTCCTCCAAAGCCGTGAGCAGCGGTCCCCAAGCCATCTTTTTGAGTATGAAAATAAGAGATAAAAAAGTGACGATGGTCCAGATGACCAGTCCGGTATCCGGGTTTAGCAGCTTATCCATGCAACGACTCCTTGACGGCTTTTTTCATAAAGGCAAATCGAGGATATGCGGGGAAGCCGGGTTCCCGGCTTCCCCGCATATTTAATGTT
>MGUO01000117.1 GCA_001800015.1 Elusimicrobia bacterium RIFCSPHIGHO2_02_FULL_57_9 | reverse complement strand
ATCATCCAATCCTCCCTCAAATCCCCCTTTCTCCCCCTTTGGTAGAGGGGGATCGAGGGGGATTTAGGAGAGCGAGAGGAGTTTTGATGTCAACTTATTTAATTCCATCACTATAAGAGGCTGCGGAAAAACTCTTCGTTCACCCTTCGACGAACTCAGAGCCTGTCCTGAGCCTGACGAAGGAGCGAACGGAGGAGCCCTTGAAATCATTCGCGACTTTCCGTTCATGCTGAGGCTCTCGAAGCATGAAAATCACTTTTTCCGCAGCCTGCTAAGGGTATTTCCGGTGCCGGCTGTGGTCCGCGGCCTAGACTTGGGAACTGAGGATTTGTGAGGCTTCGTTACGATCCCGGCCACTCAGATTGGCACTGCATGTTGCGCAGGTCGTCTGGTTAGTGCAATCCACGTTTGTCTCAGGCCGAAAGCGCTCAGAATGACGATATAGGGCTCAATGGGGATCCGATAACGCGTCTTGGCGTAGAAAAACGAGTATCCGATGGCAAAGGACAAAATCGCCAGACCTAGCAGAGAGAGAGCTTGTCTTTGTTGTTTTTGAAACCACAGGACACCGGCGCCTATCAAAGCGAAAAAGAAAATCGGTCCCGCGCTCAAGAGGCTTACGAGCCTGGTCCAATTTGTGCCGAATATTGTCCTTCGCACGATACGAGGATCTGTCTCGTGCATGCTCTCTCGGTAGGCCGGCCGGTCCATTTGGACCCGCTGGGGGTACAACTCCCAGAATTGGGCAAATTCCCTGGCAAAGTGGACGGCAAATTCACCGGGGTATTGCACAATGGCGCCGGTTTTAGTCGGTTGCTTGCCGTTCGTGCTCTCTTCCGGGAACTCACCGATCCAGGGGAGACTCCCGACGAGTCGCGGCTCGACGATCACGATTCCACCGTACACGGAAAAGTTGCGCACGGTCCACGGCGCAAGCGGAATAGCAACCCCGAGGAGAAAAAGGGCTGTAAGTAAAAGCCGGTGTGCGCGGCTCCAATACATTATCCAGAGAGTAGTGGCCGCGATGGTGACGAGAACAACCGGCTTGGTCAACGCGGCCAGACCGAACAGCACGCCGCCAATGAAAATACGCCTTGGCCCTAACTCCCGGTCCCCTTTTGTCACCATACACAGCACGGCGCAAGCCAACAGCGTCGTTACTACCGTCTCCGGGTAGACCAGCCCGGCAATGAAGACAGCGATCGGGTAAACGCTCCATAGAAGCCCGGCCAGCGCCCCTACCTGCGCGCCACCAATCCGCGCTGCGAGCAGCGCGATCAGAACCGCGAGGCCCGCGCCCAGCACAGATTCAACCAGCCGCACTGCCAGAATCTTTTCTCCAAACACGGCGTAAATCCCGGCGAGGAATAGAGGATAAATGGGAGGTCTCGTATAGGTTTCGCCAAACTCCCCGTTGGTTACCAGGTTCACTGCTGCTGTGGAATATACAGGCGAATCAAGGAAATAAAAGCCGTCCTGGAGAGTGAGAATGAAGACTAGACGTACGAGCAGTGCGAAGACAAAAATGGCAATGATTGATCGTCGCCAACCTGAGAGCTTCATTTTTGCCGCTACTTCTCCAAAAGAACCGTACAGAGGTGACCAGGGTCAAATCGTCATATTTGATTGTCGACCGCGTTCGCGATCCCAGCCGCCGATGTCATAATGCGAGCTTAGCCCCCC
>MGUO01000116.1:359-1683 GCA_001800015.1 Elusimicrobia bacterium RIFCSPHIGHO2_02_FULL_57_9 | reverse complement strand
GGACGGACAACGCGCGCGTCTATTACAACATGGGCAATGTGCGCCGGCAACAGAACCGCTGGGATGAGGCCATCGCGCAATACCAGCATGCCCTTTCTCTTAACCCCCATTACATGGAGGCGGTCAACAATTTAGGCGGCATTTACGAAATGAAAGATGCTCCCGACCGGGCCTTAAGCGTCTATCAAAAAGCCGGTTCCCTTAATCCAACTCATCCCGTCGCCTATGATTTGATGGGCAGTCTGCTGCAGAAGCAAAACAAGCCCCAGGAAGCTATTGCTTATTACCGCCGGGCCCTGTCCGCCAATGCCGGCTACGCGCCGGCGCGCTACAAGCTGGGCATGATTTACGCCGATATGGGGGATTATCCGCGGGCGCTCTCGGAGTTAAAAGAGGCGGCAAGGCTTGATTCCCGCGATGATAAAACCGCGCTTAACCTGGGCGCGATTTACGACCGGCTGGGAGATTTCAAACAGGCCGTTTATTGGCTGGAGAAAGCTCAGGCTTTAAAACCCGATGCCGCGCCGCTTTACTGCAATCTGGGAACGGCCTATGCCGATAGCGGGGATTTAAGCAAGGCGCGGGAGTGCTTCCAAAAGGCACTTAACCTTCAGCCTGATTATGTGGACGCCCATTATAATTTGGCCGTCATCGAGCAAAAGCTCAACCATATTCCGCAAGCCGTAGCCGCTTATGAGCAGACGTTAAGAATCAATCCGCGCAAGTTGGAAGCCTGGAATAACCTCGGGGGGCTTTACGAAATGTTGGGCGACTTAAAAAAAGCGAAAGAATATTATTTTGAGGCTCTTAAGAAGGATCCTCATCGTCCCAGTCTTCACAATAACCTAGGCAATATTCACGTTAAAGAGGGTCAACTGGACTCAGCAGTCAAGGAATACCTCGCTGCCCTGCGCTACGGCCCCGAATTTAACGAACCGAAACTGAACCAAGTGCCGCTGCGCCTAAACCTGGGCCTGTGCTACCAGCGCCAGGGCAAGATCAAGGAGGCCGCCCGACAATGGCGGAAAGTCCTGGAGATAGATCCGGCCAACGCGGCGGCTAAAAAGCAATTAAGAGACTTGTCCAATGCAAGATGAACCTGAAGAGTGCTCAGGCGGGGATTCGGCGTGGCGACCTATTCCGCGGCTAATTTTATATCATTCAGAGACATGCTCGGCAGCCTGCGCGGCTTCTTTCTCGCCATCGCTTTTTTTGTTTGCCCGCTTCTTTTCTTCACCAACCTGACCCGCAATCCCTACGTAACCCAGATCAGCCTGCTTAATATCAGCATTCTGGCGGCGGCGGCCCTTTATATCCTGAATCA
>MGUO01000116.1:0-346 GCA_001800015.1 Elusimicrobia bacterium RIFCSPHIGHO2_02_FULL_57_9 | reverse complement strand
AATCCCCGCTTGCCCCGCACCCCCGTGGATGTCGCGCTGCTGGCTTGGGTTGGGATATGCCTGTTGAGCTGGGCGGCCGCTTATTTCGGACATAACTCTTTTTTTAGGGCCTCTATAGTCAACGAGGGAACGCGGAATATTATTTTCCTTCTCGTCAACGCCGTTTGTCCATTCTATCTGGCCGTGGTTTGCGGCAACGCCGGGGAAAAAAATTCCGATGTCAATCCGGGCCTCTGGGCGGCCTTTGCCCTGATCTGGGGGCTTTTATGGACGGCTTATCCTCGGCTGCGCGGCCCCAACGCGGCGGCCGTTGATATAGGCGGATTGCTTTGGGATGGGTACGGCT
>MGUO01000115.1 GCA_001800015.1 Elusimicrobia bacterium RIFCSPHIGHO2_02_FULL_57_9 | reverse complement strand
CCTATGGAAGCCGCACCTTTAACACGGCCGAGAACGGCACATTGGTTATAAACATCTTGCGGGCAACTAATGCAGCGCATGGCACCGATACCGGGTGGCTTCCCGCCTACGATGGACAAGTTGCATGGTTAATTAGCTCGAGTGGATGGCGTTGGGGCGTAGCGTTTGTGACCAGCTATTGGGTATTTGATGGCGTGACCGGATCAGGATTCGGAGTCGTAAATTATGGGTTTAAAATCGCCCCCACTCCTGCGGATTGCTCTACTGCTCCCAACAAAGTCCAAGGCGTTGTGGTAGGAAACGAAGGGTCTCAAACCAATAACGTGACTCTGAAGCATATCGGGATGCAGGGTTGCGGCCCTTCGTATAATATCAATAGTGTTGCCTTCGGCCTTGGCTGCGGGGCTTGTTTTCTGAATAACATCACCGTTTCTAATAACTATTCTATTGGCAACACTGATTTCTTCGGCATTACTAATATGTCCAATTCGACGATGGATCACAACATCGGGGAGAGGTTTGATGTCTACCCAGGCATTCATGCCGAAGTCGTCGCAGCGACTTCTTACTCTGTCGGCGCGGGTGGGTTATGCACGGCTAACAAATGCACCACCAACGATACGTTCAGCAACAACATCATCAAAAACTGCCGAGCATCGGGGTGCATTCAAACCATCCTATCCGGAGGCGACCCCATTCCGATCGACTCTTGGCGAATCTTCGGTAACGTATTCGTTGATGACCAATCGGGCGACGGCACGATTACGCCGGGCGGTCCCAGCGGAATTAGCAATACGCTCGTTTATAACAACACGGGGGTCAACATACATCGGTTCTTTGAGGAGTGTGCAAATTTCACCTCATGCGCGTTATCTAATGGAAACGTAGTCAAAAATAATCTCCTGTATAAGAGCGACTCTAGAATTAATGCCAAATCAGATGTTGGTACCGGAACCGGCGGACCAATCGACCACGACTACAACACGTTCTGGAATCCGATTGACGCAGGTTTAAGCGAGCCGAACGGACAGATCGTCATCGGTAGTCCCTGCCCGCTTCAAAACTGCGCGATCGACAATACGGGTAACTATCACTTGCTCCAGGGCGGCGGCACTGGGACCAATCAGGTGAACGCCGGCCTCGCCCTTTCCTCCACCTACAGCCTCGACCCTGATGGCAACATCCGCGGCGCAGACGGCGTATGGGACCGGGGAGCCTATGAGTTTGCTGATGCGTTCCCGGGCGCCAACCCTCCTCCGGCCAGGCCCAAAGGGGTGCGGCTGCCGTGAATATCGCTCCGCTGGCCGCGCCCAACACAACACGTTCTGGAATCCTACGAGCACCCCGCCGGACGAACCCAACCGCCGGACGGTCGCCGGAGGACCTTGCCCCTTATCGAACTGCGCGATTGGTGATACGGGGAATTACCATCTGTTGCAGAACGGAGGAACAGGCCCAAATCAAGTGAATGTCGGCCTCGCCTTTCCCGCTCCCAGATACGGACATGGATGCTCGTACTCGAGGATCAGACGGAACCTGGGATCGAGGCGCCTTCGAGTTTGTTAGCGGCACCTCGGATACCACCCCGCCGGCCAAGCCCAGGGGGCTGAAGCCCCCGTGAATATGGCAAGCCTGGTAACGGCGACGCTGTCCATGCTTTTCTTCGCAAGGATCTCCTCCGCCAAGGAAATTTACATTGCCCAGAACACCGCCGGCGTGGAGGCAAAGATGTAAAGCGGCGGCATCTTGTTCCGGCGCAGGACACTCCAAATGGTAGACGAAGATATCTTAACTATATGGAATTAAAATATTTTTTGGAGCATCTTTTTCATCGTGAAGTGGACTTAGTACTGGAAAATGCGATCAAACCCAGGCTTCGCCCAATGATCCTGGGCGAATCCATCTATGCCCAGGGATTATAAAGTCTACCTCGAAGACATCCTGGAAGCGGTCGGCAACATCCAGCGTTATGCCTCCGGTTTCCTTCGCTTCCTTCGGTGCGGGACGATCAACTCAATGCCCGCCCTGCCCAGTCCACGGAACCTCCGAGGCTACCCAGAGAGCCGCCGAACGCTTTTAATACGGTGGAGGTTCCCGAGGCAATGGAGTACTGCATGAGGTTCATGCCATTGAAGTCATAATAGATGTCAGTCTCGCCCCCCCCCCATATCTATTACGGCAGGCGAAGACTCCTTGGCGCAGCTGGCGCAATGCTGTCCGAACCATAATTCCCCGCTGCGAACTCCGCCTCTGTCGGGACCTTCAGCATGAATCCATAGTGAAAAGGCTGGCCGGCCTTCAGCGTCGTGTCCCAATCGGAGGTATATATGAACCAGCGATGATCCCTGCTGATGTTGCCCTTGGGCGTGTTCCGATAAGAAAATGTGCTGTCCGATCTAGTATGAGCGAGCCTCCGCCACTGCCCGCTCCCATCTGTTCGCACCTTGATGATCTCGTTTTGATACCGCGTCCACGGCAGGGTGCTCTTGAAGGTGCCCACGTAGGCCCAGGTCATATCGCCGGGCGTAAGCCAGGAGGTGTGTTTGTCGATGCCCGAATAGATCGTGTTCGCCATATTATCCACACCCGCGAGCGCAGGGGTCGTCAAATCCCACGTGGACCATCGGCTAAGCGCGGGATTCGGGTTGGCGGAATTGGCGAAATGCTTCTTATAACCGACGGAGCCGTGGGACGTATTGGAGTTGAAATCTTTGAGGGTTGGTCCGGCCGCGAATTCCCACAGTTTAGAGTTCGCGCCGGCGGTGATCACCACGTAGGTGCCCGACAGGTCGATATAGGCTTCATCGAAGGGCAGGGAACTGACATCCCTCGTATAAACGATGTCCAGGGTCCGATCCCAGACCTTGACGCTGGTGCCCAAGGGAAGCTGGGACCAGCAGAAAAAGCGGTTGTCCTGGCTCATGGTCATTTGCCACAGGCCCACGCCCATGTTCTTGAGCGTCGTATAAATTCGCGTGGCCGGCCCGGTGATCTCCATCTTCCGGAGAGTTGTGTCGCCGGCGACGCCGTAGATCACGTTGGGCTCGGTCCAGCTCCATATCGCCGTGGCCGGGTTGAACGCGAACGCGGTATAGAGGTTTCCGACGCGGGCCATTGTTTCCGCCGCCGGGTCGAAATCGAACAAGATGCTGTTCATCGGCGCGGGCGGGACCTTGTCGATTGTAAGCCAAAATCTCGTGCTGTCGCTGTTCATGGAGGGCCAATACGAGTATGCCGTCTGCGTGTCGTCGTCCGTTTGGTCCGTAAGCTGCATGATCCGCGTTCCGAACGTGGGATCGCTAAACCACTTTCCCACGCCGGGCAGCGCAGGACGCGCCGGAAGCGGGTAGACATTCGAGTCGCTCAGACTCGTCGCCGCGGAAAACGAAGCGGCCCGGCAGGGCAACGCATAGGCCCCAAGCCACAGGCCGGCCAGCATAAGCACACGGCTCATTTGGCTCAAGTTTCTCATGTTCTCCTCACTACTGAATTCTTAACCCCCTGGGCTTGGCCGGCGGGATTGCGTCCGGTGCTGGACCGAATGACTTCGCATAAATAGTAATGGCTCCCGCAATAGGAATGCTTGCGGCAACCGCCTGCCCGGCGGTTATCGTCCGATCCGTTGAATCTACGTCATAGTAAGCCGGGCTGTCGGCTCCTCCGGCGGTATATTTAATGCCGTATGTTCCGGCGGGCAGGCCTTGAATCGAGAAAGAGCCTCCCGCGGAGGTTTTAACAACAACAACATATTTCCCGTCTGTGTTTATGAAAGCCAACGGATCAAAGCCGGAATTATTCGATACGGCATCGATGCGGACCGCGCCCTTCCTGATATATTTGAAGTATTGCCGCAGGAATTTAGTTCTGCCTCCGATATTCACCCCGCCGCCGGCGTCAATCCAATAGTATTGGGCGCCGTTATCGCTTGTCGGGAAAGCCAGCGCGAATTGCTGCCAGGCCGAATTTCTTCCTATTTTCAAATCATCATGGAGTTCCAGATAATTCGCGGCTATGTGTTCAAGCATGCCGGTGTTTAGGCCATACTGCACCGCCCGCGATGCGATGGATTGGAGATTGCCCGTCGAAACACCGCCGTATCGATGATAAGAAATCTCGGAAAGATACTGCTGAACGCCGGAGACGGCGATCATTGCGTCAAAATACGGGCTGGCGTTGGCCATGTTGGTGACCGACGGCGCAACAAAACGAGGGCTGGAAAAAGCATTTGCCTGCAATCGGCTCCCCGCAGCCGCGATGGCATTTCCGATTTGCGTCCCGCGCCAAAATGAAGTATTGTCCGGCTCAAGAATTATCTCCCAAGAATCCGGACCCCAGCCATATTTGCTCTGCAGATGCTGGTAGGTTGCGAGGACGAATTCCGCATACTCATCCGGTGAATCGTCGTGGTTATATTGAAGTCCGGCCGGGCACCCGGCCCCCGTCATTTGGCCGGTAAAGGCGACATAATTGAGATTTACGTAGAGCCGCTCCCCGCGCGCCTGGAGTTTTTGCATCATCGGCAGGACCACATTATCGACAGTGTCATCAAGCTGCGCGAACTGGAAGCCGGAGGGGTTAATGACGAAGGGGTCGGCGTTGTCATTGACCGTCGAATAACGCAGGCAGCGCAAGGTGGCATTGTCGATTTGACCGTTTCGAAACTCGGTCCAAAAATCACGCGTATTCTCCGCCCCGCTATTTATCTCCAGGCGCAGCCGGTTGACGCCGAGATCATTGACCGCCTGGTTGAACAGCGTATCTTTAAAGTTAGGGAATAATGGGTCCGATTGGCCCGCTTGCGCAGCGGCTTCCCAGCCGGTGATGGTCTGATAAGTGGTCGCTGGGTTTAGCGTGATGGTGTTGATTGTTTGAGCCGACAGGTCGCAGGAGCCGAGTAGCGCGTAAACGGCCGGATAGGCTGCCGTCCATGCGTTCATTGCCACCTCAGCCCCCGGCCAAGCCCAAACCTGCCAAAGCGGCCAGCACAGTCTTGGATATGCTCATGCCTCCCTCGCTCATCAACAATGATGCGGGATAGATATTAAATTTTTGTTAAACTGAAGGTAACTTTTCGGTAAAAAAGAAGTAAAAACAAGCTTTTAAGCGGCGACCTGACTCCCAGTTCCCGGACTTTTGAAAGCCCCGAAAAATTGAGCGGCCGCTGTCGAGACTGTGTTCCAGCGCTCCTGTAAATTAGGTAGCTTAAAAGCTACCCACTTTACAGGGGCGCAATGGTTCGGCACACATAGGGAGCGGTGGCGGCATTTTTTATTTAAGCAAAGCCGAGGTTTCTTTATTTGGAAGTATTCTTGAAATCCGGGGAGGATATGAAAACTCACGAGTCATTGCCCCGCTGCTCGCCAATAAGCATGAGGGATAACTCCTAAATAGCTGTTAAATGAAATTACAGATACTAGGATAAAATAACCAAAAAAAGATAGAATGGAGGTTCCCTGATAGGCGTTTTTCGTAAGTGGAATAAAGCTGCCGAGGAGTGGTCTTTTTATATCGATTGCCGTTTCCACGGCTAAAATGGGCACCCAGGTGGACAAATCTGTCGAGAGCGGCCTTATGCATGAGGCCGAGGAATTTGGTAGAATGACAGACCAGGACTACGAGAATTCAAATTTAATCCCAGGTGGTGAAATGGTATCACAGCGGACTTTGAATCCGTTATTCCTGGTTCGAGTCCAGGCCTGGGAAATGAAGTCTTATGGCGATATCCATGAATCATAAAGGCGGCAGGTCCCTGGCGGTTTTGATATTGGCCGCGGGCGAGGGCACCCGGATGGAATCGACCATCCCGAAGGTTCTTCATCCAGTGGGCGGTCGTCCCATGATTTTCTACACCCTGAGGCTGGCCAACGCGCTCAAGCCGGCTTCTATCGGCGTGGTCGTCGGCCATGAGTCCGACCGCGTCAAGCAGTCTATTCAACAGTTGGCCAAGGACTGCGGCATTACCCGGCCCATCACCTTTATCCATCAAAGGAGGGCCCTGGGCAGCGGCAATGCGGTTCTTGAAGCGCTTCCGCTTTTAAAGAAATTCAAAACCGCGGTTGTATTTTGCGGAGACACCCCTCTTTTGACCTACGAAAGCGGCTACGGCCTGGCGCAGAGCCATGAGGAGCAGAAAGGCCAGGTGACGCTGCTGACCGCCAAGCTTGGCAATCCCAAGGGCTACGGCCGGGTGATGCGCAGCCCCCTCGGGGAAGTCCTGCGCATCATCGAGGAATCGCTGGCAAGCCCCAAGGAGCTTTCCATCAACGAGATCAATTCTGGCGCCTACTGCTTCGAGGTCGAGACCCTGCAGACCGCCCTTAAGGAGATCGGCGGCAAGGGCCCCAAGAAAGAGCGTTTCTTGACGGATGTGCTTGAGCTGGTGCGCAACAAGGGCGGCAAGATCAACGCTTATGTCAGCCAGAATCCCGAGGAGGTTTACGGGGTCAACAGCCGTCTGCAGCTTTCCGCGGCTGAACGCATCTTAAACCGCCGGATGCTCGAGCGCCTGATGCTTTCGGGAGTGACCGTCATGGACCCCGCTTCCACCCACATCGACGCCGACGTGGAGATAGGCCAGGACACTGTGATCCAGCCCTCCACCATTCTTCGCGGCAAGACGGTGATCGGCAGAAATTGCGCCATCGGCCCGTTCTGTTATATTGAAAACAGCCAGATAGGCAATGATTGCGAGGTCCGTATCTCGCAATTGACGGACTGCCGGATTCTTGAGAAAACGGCGATCGGCCCTTTCAGCCATATCAGGCCCGAATCGGTGATAGGCCCCCGCGCCAGGATCGGAAATTTCTCGGAGGTCAAGGCTTCCCGCATCGGTTTTGGGACCAAGGTCAATCATTTAAGCTACATCGGCGACGCCGAGATTCACGAGGACGTCAATATCGGGGCTGGGACGATCACCTGCAATTACGACGGCAAAACCAAACATAAGACGATCATCGCGGCCAAGGCTTTCGTTGGTTCGAACGTTAATTTGATCGCGCCGGTCAAGATCGGCCGCGGGGCACAAATCGCGGCAGGCTCCACCGTCACCGAGGATGTTCCTGACGACGCGTTAGCCATCGCGCGCGCGCGCCAGGTAAATAAAAAATAGAATGAAAGAGTCGCTGGTGCAGCGCCAGGCCGCCATGCCCATCAAGCCAAAAAAAGAAGCGCGCTCCCCGGGCGGGGCCAAGGTTTATCAGCATCTTAAGATTTTTTCCGGCAACGCCAACCGGCCTTTGGCGGAGGATATCTGCCGTTATTTGGGGATATCATGCGGCAACGCCCATGTCGGCCGCTTCGCCGACGGGGAAATCAACGTTCAAATTGATGAAAACGTTCGCGGCTGCGACTGCTATGTGATCCAGCCTACCTGTCGTCCGGTCAACGAAAACGCCATGGAGTTGTTGATCATGATAGACGCTTTGCGCCGGGCTTCCGCCGGGCGCATTACCGCGGTGATTCCCTA
>MGUO01000114.1 GCA_001800015.1 Elusimicrobia bacterium RIFCSPHIGHO2_02_FULL_57_9 | reverse complement strand
GGCTTGGCCGAGGGCGCCCACGCCCTATTGCGGCTGGCCCTTGAGGCGGCCCGGCAGGCCGGCACTGAAAAATCCCGCCTGGTCCGCTGCAAAGACGCCTCCGGGGACCTGCCCCTTCCCAGCCCCACTCTTGCCGCGGCTACCGCATCATCACCCAGCTTAAGCGCCCGCTATCAGCAGCTGACCTTGCTCAACCGGATGTCTCTGGAGCTGTTCTCGGAAAAACCGTTCGCGCAGTCTCTTCAAGCGGCCTGCACCATCATACTCGCGGTGACCGGCGCCGCCCACGCAACCGTTTACTTTCGCGATGATTTGGGGAAGCTCTTTTCCGCCTCGCGCCAAGGCGGCCCGCGCTTTTGCGAAAGCGACGCCCAAAAAGAAGAGGCCGCAGCCGCCGCGAGCGCCGGTTCGCAACGCCGCCTGCTGCATATCAACGGCGCGCAATTGAGCTGGTCGGCCGCGCCGTTTCTTAGGATAGGCCGGGATGGATGGTCGGATGAAGGAGTGCTCATCATAGGTTTTGAAGGACCGCAAGCCGCAAACGCCGAACGCGATAAAATCCTGCTGGAAATTTCCCTGCAGCTGCGCAACGCCGGGCTTATCCATAAAAATATGGAACGGCAAAGCACTTTGGCGGTGGTCACGGAGCAATCAGCCGACGCAATTTTGATCACCGATTTAGAGTCGCGCATCGTCAACTGGAACCGCAGCGCCGAGCAGCTGTTTCAATACCGCAGGGAAGAAATATTGGGCCAGCCCCTGGCGCGGCTGACCCCTGACGATAAGCGGGATGAGCACCAAAATCTTGAAAAGACGGTTCTGGCCTTGGGCTCTATCCAAAGCATCGACACCCTGATGAGGAAGAAAGACGGCTCCTTAGTCCCCGTGGAAGGCTCCTACGCCTTGCTGCGCGACGAGAAGGGCGCGCCCTTCGGCGTCGTACGCGTGTTTCGAGACATCACCAAACGCAAGGAAATCGACCGCATGAAGTCGGACTTTATCGCCATGGTGACCCATGAGCTGCGCACGCCGCTGACGGCTATTCTTGGCTTCGCGGAAACATTGCGCGATATGGGGAATCAACTCTCTCCCGAAGAGGTCAAAAACTGCTTGGGAGTCATGTTTGATGAGTCCAAACGGCTGACCCAGCTCGTCAACAACTACCTGGACATATCCAAGATTGAGGCGGGAAGCGTTCATCTTAATCTCTCCCGCGTGGAAATAACTGCGCTGACACAGCGCCTCTCCGCGCTTTTTCGCGGCAATCCCTTGGGAGTCGTTCTCTGGTCTAAGTTCGCCGCAGGCATAGCGGTTCGGGCCGATGCGGATCAGCTCTACCGCGTCTTGGTCAATCTTTGCGCCAATGCGATCAAATACTCGCCGGCCAAAGGCACGGTCGCCATTGCCGCCGTTCTCCGCGAAGGCCTGGTTGAAATCAGCGTGGCGGACCAGGGGCAGGGAATTGCCAAGAATCAACAAGGCAAACTTTTCGAGAAATTCTACCGCAGCGATGACGACATTTCCCGTAAAACCCCGGGCACGGGCCTGGGCCTCTCCATCGCCAAGGCAATCGTTTCGGCGCATGGCGGGCGCATTTGGGTTGAAAGCGAGCCCGGAGATGGCGCCAAGTTCCTCTTCACGCTGCCTGCCGCGTAAATAGCTTTACGAACGCGCCTCGCTCATGAGCCACAACCGGCCTTGGTGGATGACTAGATGAGGGCGGCTTGCGGCTTTATTGCTTAGTCCCAGGCTGCCGGCCTGCAGAAAAACGTTTTTCAGAACGTGCTTGGCGCCTGCAAGGCTTACTTTTGCCTGCGGGGCGGCCAGAAGCGAAAAGGCCTGCCCCTTCTTGAGCGTGGCCAAATCGTAACGGCCCGGGCCCAACAGCCGGGCAAAACCGCGATCGACCATGATAATCTCAAGCGAAGCGCTATAGCGCCCGATCAAGGCAAGATTGACCAGCATATGGTCGGTGCGTCCGCCTAGGGCGCCGGCCACGTAAATCCTTTTAAATCCGGCTTCCCCGGCGAAGTTTAGGGTTTTCTCGAAATCAGACCGGTCCTCGTCGAAATCACATAAGTAGGTGGTCCTTTTTTTAAAATGCGGCAGGGGCCGCGGCAGGGAATCCATGTCGCCGATGACGAAGCGCGGCGAAAGTTTCAGCGACGCGGCGTGACGCAACCCTCCATCGGCGCAGAGAACATGGGACGTCTTGCGCGCCAGACGCCGCACCAGGCCCGGATCGGGCAGGACGCCGTTAAGCAAAATCAGGCAGGCGGGAGAGCGGGCCAATTAGGTCTCTATCTGCAGAGTGACATGGGAAAGATTGAATTTTTCCTTAAGCAGCGCGGTGCCGGCCTTAAGCACCGACGCCGAATCCTGGCCCGGCTCCACCACCAGATGCCCGCTCATGGTTTCGCTGCCCTGCGTCAGCGACCACAAATGCAGGTCGTGCACTTCCTTCACACCCGGCAATTGCGCCAGGCAGCCGCGTATCTCTTCCAAATCCAAATGCGGCGGCGTTCCTTCCAGGAGAATATGGATGGAGTCCCGCAGCAGCCAAAACGAGGTCAGAATAATACCCACGCAAATGCAGGCGCTGGCGACGGCGTCGGCCTGATACCAGCGGGTTTTAAGAATCACCGCGCCTGAGATAATAACGATCACCGAACCCAAAGCGTCGGTGGCGACATGCAGGAAAGCCCCGCGCAGGTTGATGTTCATCCGGCTGGAGGAATAGAGGATATACCCCGACAACACATTGCAGGCGAGCCCGACGCAGGCGATGGCGATCATTTGGGGCGCGGCCACGGGCATGGGAAAGCCGAAGCGAAAATAGGCCTCATGCAGGATAATGCCGGTGGCCACCCATAAGCCCACCCCGTTGCCCAAGGCGGCCAGCACCTCCAAACGTTTATAGCCGAAAGTCCTTTTGGCGTCCGGCGGCCTTTGGCTGACCGCGGCGGCAAAAAGGGCCATGCCCAGCGAGATCATATCCACGGCCATGTGCATGGCGTCGGAGATCAGGGCCAAGCTTCCCGTCCACCAGCCCCCAACAAGCTCGACTAAGCAAAAAAAAGCGGTCAGGCAAAAGGCGGCGGTGATGGCCCGCAGCGATGAGGAAGGCTGCGGCGGGCGTTCGCAGATGGTCATGATCTGGCGGTCATTTGTTCCTAACCCCGGCCGCCTGCCGGGCGATTTCATAGAGCAAGACGCTGGCGGCGCAAGAGGCATTCAGGCTTTCCACGCCTCCGGAGGATTGCGGAATTTTCACCAGCTCGTCGCAAGAGGATTGGATTAAAGGACGCATGCCGCAGCCCTCGGAGCCGATAACCAGGACCAAGGGGAAGTTTAGGGCGGCATCCCAGACGGCGCGGCCGCCGGCGTCGGCCCCGTAAATCCAGAAGCCGGCCTGCTTGCAGCGCTCCAAGGCCTGGGCCAGATTGACGACTTTGAAAACCTTTAGTTTTTGTATGGCTCCGGCCGAGGCTTGCACCGCGACCGCGCTTAAAGGGGAAGAACGCCGCTCGGGGATGATCAAGCCCGCCGCGCCCAGGTTCGCCGCCGAGCGCGCGATCGCCCCCAGATTATGGGGATCCTGGATTTGATCCAAGGCCACCAGAACCAGCCCGGGCTTTTCCTGGTCGGAAAGTATCTTAAGAAAAGCGTCAAAGCCTTGGCCCGGCTCCTCGAGAACCTTGATAGCCATGCCCTGATGCCTGCCGCCGTTTAAGGCGCGGTCGATTGCCTTGCGCGCCATGAATTGAATACGGATGCCGGTGGCCCGGGCCAAGCGTATGGCCTGCGCGATAGCGGGGCTTTTGGCCTCATGCTCGACCCACAATTCCTGCACGGTTTGGGGCTTGGAACGCAGGGTCTCCTCGACCGCGTGAGCGCCGCCGAGCCAGCGGTTGACTCTTCGGGGCGGTTGCTCATCGCGATCGCGTCGCTTCATTTCGGCGTTCCTGGTAAGGCGCCGAAATGACCACCGTAAGGAAATATTTCGGTGGTCATTTTTTTCGCCACTTGACGCCCTGTGGAGTGTCCTTAATGAGAACGCCCTGAGCGTCCAGCTCTTCCCTGAGCTTATCGGCAAGAGCGAAATTCTTGGCGCGCCGCGCCTGCTCGCGCTGGTCGATTAAGGCCTGCAAATCAGGCGAAATAGCGCTCTCGATCTCATCGAAAAGCCCTAAGGCCAGCACTTTCTCCGCGTTTTTAAGCATCACGGCGCGAGAGCCGGCCGGAAGGTCGGAGCGCAAATCATCCCATACCACGGCCAAAGCCCCGGGCAGGTTTAAATCGTCCTCCAGGGCTTGCCTAAACGCATTTTCATGCTCGGCGCAGGCCGGTTTGGCCGGCTGCGCCTTAAGCCCCTGCGCGATTTCGCGCAGCCGGCGACGGGCCGTTTTGGACGATTCCAGAGATTCCCAGGAAAAATCCAATTGCTTGCGATAATGCGCGGTCAGGCAGTGGTAGCGGTAATCCAAGGGATCGAAGCCTTTTTCTTTCAGATCCGACAAAGTCAAAAACCCGCCGGCTGATTTGGCCATCTTGGCGTTGTTCATCAGAAGAAACTCGCCGTGCATCCAGAACTTCGCGAAGGGCTTGCCCGTGGCCGCTTCGGATTGGGCGATCTCGTTGGTGTGATGGATGGGAATATGGTCCACGCCGCCGCAATGGATGTCGAAGGTTTCCCCCAAATACTTCATGGCCATGGCCGAGCATTCGATATGCCAGCCCGGGAACCCCCGGCCCCATGGGGAATCCCACTCCATTTGGCGCTTCTTGCCTTGAGGCGAGAATTTCCATAAGGCAAAATCATTCGGGTTGCGCTTCTTGAAATTGGCCTCGACGCGCGCGCCGGCCTTCAGCCCTTCCTGGTATCCGGGGCCCATCAATTTGCCGTAGTCGGGCAGCTTGGCGGTATCGCAGTAAACGCCATCGCCGATAACGTAGGCAAAACCCTTGGCCTCCAGGCGCTTGACCAGTTCGATCTGCTCGGACACGTGATCAGTGGCCTTGCACAGAACATGGGGGGCAAGAAAATTAAGCAGCTGGGAATCCTCGATAAAGGCCTTGGTATAGAATTCGGCGACTTCCCAGGCGGTTTTCCCGGTGCGCGCGGCTCCCACCTCTAGTTTGTCTTCTCCGTCATCGGAGTCGCTGGTCAGATGGCCCACGTCGGTGATATTCATCACATGCTTCACCTTATAGCCCAAGCATTCCAAGCTGCGGCGCAAGACGTCTTCGAAAATATAGCTGCGGTAATTGCCGACGTGAAGATAATTGTAGACCGTGGGTCCGCAGGTATAAAGTCCGACCGCGGGAGGATGCAAAGGCTTAAAGTCCTCCTTGGCGCGCCTCAGGGTGTTGAAGAATTGGAGCATTCTTTATATTTTAGTTTATATGGCGAGGGTCAGAGAAATCGCCGCGACCGATTTCTTATACTCCAAACTTGGGCGGTTGGCTCTGTTTTGGCCGTAAGCATAGCTGAATTCAATGCCCAGCCATTTATTCATGGAGCGGCTTAGGGCGGCCGCGTATTGGACGAGGAATTCTTCACGCCGGAAATTGGACGCATCCGGCAGATCGCAACGCCGCCAACGCGCCGAAGGGCTTAACTTCAGCTCCCATTCATCCGGCAAACCCAGGGCCGCCTCAAGCAGGCCCTCCGCCCCCTTGTGTTTAAACTTCGAATCATGCGGATCTTCCCGGTAAGCATCTCCCTTTAATTTCAGGGCTTTAAGCCAAGAATGAAAAGAGCGGGATAGCGCCAGGGAGGCCCGCTGCTGAAAACCCTCGAGCCCCTCGAAACTCGCCGGGATAAAATCCCGGTAGCCGGCTCGATAGCCGATCACTATTTTTTCCGGCCGTTTTCTCAATATATCATAATCCACCCCGGCGCTGTGGAGTAGAAGATAATTGCGCCGGTCGAGTTGAAAATACTGGGTTTCATAACGCCAATAGGTTTCCCCGATGGAAACAGGAATGCCTTGCTGAATTCCCAAAGAAAGGCCCGACATATCGAGATCATTTAACTTCTCGTAATCCTTCCAAAAGGCAAAAGCCCGCCATTGCGTCCGTGACGAAGGAACGCCGCGATAATTCGCGAAAAGAAAGGCAAAATAAGACAGATCTTCTTTATCGGTTGGGGAGTCGCCTCCGGTCTGAGGAAGCTGGAGCACGTTGGAATCGTATTCGTAGGAACCCAGCGCGAGAAAGGTCAGACGCGTGGGCTGGGCCGCCGGCAGCCACGATGAAGAAACAGCGAAAGAGGGTGCGACTATAGCGGTTAAAAGGCCTGCAACGGCAAGAAATATCCCCAAGGAAGAGGGAATTTAAACTCCCTCTGCCGACTGATTTTTTCGGGCGGCTTTAGCGGCATCTCGGGCTGCTTCTTGGGCGTCCTTGGCTGCACCACGCGCTTCCGCGGCGGCTTCGCGAGCCGCCTTGGCTTGCCCTAGGCCGGCGTTGGCTTCTTCCCGGGCTGATTGCGCTGTTTCCCGGGCCTCTTCACGAGCCTGCTTGGCAGCCTGACGCGCGGACTCTTTGCTGTCTTGAATAGCGGTTATTAAAGCCTCGGATTGAAAGCTCAGGGTTGAATCGGAACAGGGCTCGCCATTGCACATCTCCACATCGCCGGGAGTGTCCGCCACATCATCGCCCGGGGTATCCGTCACATCGTCACCAGGGGTGTCTCCCACATCGTCGCCTGGCGCTTCGGATCTCACACAGTCGCCAGCGCTCGCGGGAACATCGGGTTTAACCCCCGCTACGTGCGCGGAAATCGCGGTGATGGCCGTGCATAAACCTTTTTGAGCCGCGGCCGGCGAGCGCAGCCTGATGGCGTTTAACCGGCTCAAAGCCTTGGCGCTTCCGGGCGACGAGCTGGGCTTTCGGGCGGCATCAGCCTGAATCGCGCTTAAACCCAAAATCAAAACGGCCAATATCAGAATCAACTTATTCATTTTCGCCTCCCGAATTCCACTGCGCCATATAGTATACACGGAGGGAAATAGATTTACCATTAAATGACGGTAAAAGAAGGTTAAAAAAAAGGAACACCCTGTTTATCTATTTTTAGGATAATTTCCTGATGTTTCCCATTCGCGACAACGTGCCCAGCCGCAGCTTCCCGATAATCAACCTGCTGCTGATTTCAGCCAATATCGCGGCCTTTTTTTACGAATTGTCGCTTGGCCGCAATCTTGAGAAGTTTCTGCTTTGGCACGGTCTTGTCCCGCTTAAATATTCAACGCCGGGCATGCTGGCCCGAATCGGCCCGGAATCATATTTCCTTCCTTTCATAAGCTCGATGTTCCTCCACGGCGGCTGGCTGCATATTATCTCGAATCTTTGGGTCCTGCACATATTCGGCAACAACGTGGAAGACCGGCTCGGGCATTTGCGCTATCTGTTCTTTTATCTGTTTTGCGGGCTGGCCGCCTCCGCCGCCCAATTATGGGCTTCTT
>MGUO01000113.1:5036-12437 GCA_001800015.1 Elusimicrobia bacterium RIFCSPHIGHO2_02_FULL_57_9 | reverse complement strand
GCCCAGCGCGGGAAGGTTTACGAGCAGGTCATGGAACTGCTCAAGGAAGACATCGAGCGGCGCATCGGTGAAGTGGTCAAGCCACTGCGCGAAGAGAAAAATGTTCTCCAGAACGAGCAAACGCGGACGCAGACCGTGCTCACCAATATGGCCGAAGGCGTGATCATGGTCGATGAGCACGGCAAAATCCTCATGATGAACCCAGCCGCCGAACAGGTTTACGGCAGTTCCCTGGGGCAGTTGGCCGGCGCGCATTTGACCGAGAAAGTGGGCGAGGAGCACGTGGTCACGTTGGCCGCCGAAATCGCGACCCCCAAGGACCGGGCCATCGGGCGGGATGTCAAGGTCGCAGGCGCCGACGACACCCTGCGCACCGTGAAATCCTCTGGCGCCGTGGTGCAAAACGAGGCGGGGAAAGTCGTCGGCATGGTGGCGTCTCTGACCGACGTGGCCAAGCAAAAAGAATTGCAAAGGATGCAGAGGGATTTCGTCGCGCACATGACGCATGAATTGCGCGCCCCGCTTTCCTCCATCCGGGCGGCCCTGGAAATATTGCAGGGCGAGGTCGGTCCCAAGGTTAAGGAAGAAGACAATAAAATGCTGGCCACGGCCATCAAAAACAGCGACAGGCTGGCCGACCTCATCAACAGCATTCTCGATTTCTCCAAAATTGAGTCCGGGCAGATGACGGTTTACCCAAAAAAAGACGACCCCGAAAGAATAGGCCGGGAAGCCGTGGAAAGCCTCGGGCCGTGGGCCGCCAAGAAAAGAATCGCGCTTACCTTCGCCCCGGACCCGCAATTGCCCCCTGTTTCGGCCGATTTCCAGCGCACCGTCCAGATTTTGGTCAACCTGCTTTCCAACGCCCTTAAGTTCACCCCGGTGGGCGGGCGAATTTCGGTTGGGGCCAAGGCGGCGGCTCGAGGGAAGGAGAAATTCATCCAGTTTTCAGTCACAGATTCCGGCTGCGGCATCAAGAAAGAAGACCAGAAAAAAGTTTTCGAGAAATTCGTTCAGATAGCCTCCGGCGACATGCACGTGGGAGGCACCGGGCTGGGCTTGGCCATCGCCAAGGCCTTGGTGCATCTGCAGTTGGGGAAAATGTGGGTGGAAAGCGAAGAGGGCAAAGGCGCCACCTTCTTTTTTACCCTTCCCTGTTATGTCCCGCCGCGCGACCAAGGCGCTTGCGTCCCACAGCCGGCGGCGTTGCCTCGTTCCAATTGGTGGAAACGCCTGTTGGGCCGTAAAAAATAGGCCGCAACAAAACCCAGGCTTAAATCGTATATGAAGTATGGGCTGCGCCGCCGCCGGTCAAAACATTCTGCACTGGCTTTGGCCCGAAACCTGCGCGCATTGCCGCGAGGATTTGCCCAAGGATAATCGCGGCCCGCTTTGCCTTCGCTGCCGATTAAGGTTGATCCCCTATGAACCTTCTCGCCTAACCGTCGACAATTGGGGGGCCTGCTCGCGGGTCTGCTCTCCCTTTTTGTATCGTGAGGCGGCGATCTCGGTCGTGCATGCTTTTAAGTTTCGGGGCAGGCGCGGGGCCGCCCGCGCGGCCGGCTCTTGGATGGGCCAGGCCTGGCCGCGTTTTCCGCAATTAGGCCGGCCCGACGCCCTGGTGCCCATGCCCTTGCATCCGGGCCGGCGCCGGGAGCGCGGCTATAATCAAGCGCTTTTGATCGCGGAGGCCTTGTCGGTTTTCCTAGGCATCGAGGTCCAAGAGCCGGTTAAGCGCCTGCGCCGCACCAGGCCGCAATGGGCCTTGAGCCGCGAGCAAAGACGGGAAAATCTTAAAAACGCTTTCTTCTGCGCTTGCGAAGCGGTGAAGGGCAAACGCCTGCTTCTGATTGATGATGTCTGCACCTCGGGGGCTTCGCTGGAAACTTGTGCGCAGGCCTTGAAGGCCGCTGGGGCCGCGTCCGTTTTCGGCTATGTTTTCGCGCGGCAGACCGCCGGGGCATTGCGGGAGAATGGATAGTGGTGTATAATATACACCATGAGACGTTCACAGATATATTTATCAACGGAACAGTGGCGATTATTGAGCGCCTTGAGCCGGCAAATGCATAAATCCGTTTCGGAACTAATACGGCAGGCTCTTGATCGAGTCTATAAGAGGGACGAGAGCCTGGACTTCGAAAATGCCTTGCAACAGATGGCCGGACTCTGGCAAGGCCGCAAGGATCTGCCTCCTACGCGGGCTTATATACGCAGACTTCGTCGCGGTGCTCGTTTAAAACGCTTATACTCTCCACGCGGACATGCCTGATCTCTTGTTGGATTCAGACGTGATTATTGAGGCGCTCCGTGGCAATGCCGTCATTCTAAAGGAACTTTCCGAAGTCCGCCATGCGGGGTGGGTTATGTCCTATACGCCCATTGCCAAAGCGGAGATTTACCATGGTTTGAGGCGCGGCGAAGAAAAGTTGACAGAAGGCTTCTTCACCGTTTGCCGCAGTATAGTTATTACAGATGACGTGGGGGAGCAGGCCGGACGCTATTTGGCGGCCTATCATTGCAGCCATGGGATAGAAATCGCCGATGCTCTGATGGCCGCCGCCGCTCGCTGCGCCCAAGCGACTCTTTTTACTCTCAGTCAGAAACATTACCCCATGAAGGATATCCAATTTCATGCTCTTTCCGGCTCTCTTCATTAACCGCAACCGCTTTGTTTTGAGAGATTTCGTACAATTAATTTTAATTCCATGCTGAACAAATCGGTACGCCGATTTTTATATCTGATGGGCCTTTTCATTCTTTTGGCCGAGGGGATGTTCGGCTACAGCTGGCTGCTTTATTACATCCATAAGAAATCCATCACCCAGAAAATGGACCAGTATTATCTGTCCCTGACTTCCCTGGGGCGCGAGGAATATCTTTTGGAAGACGATGAAACCTTCGAAGTTCCCTACATGGCCTCTCAGCTTTCCGTTGCAGCCGTCCCCACCCGCATCTACGATATCGACGACCGGCTGATAGCCGAGTTCAGCGTCGATAAGGGAGTTTTTGTCTCAAGCCCGGACCAATTGCCCCCTTTTCTCAAAAAAGCCCTGATCGCTTCCGAGGACGGGACCTTCTACGAGCACCACGGAATCAACTGGAAAGCCTTGATCCGGGCCTTGATCGCGGATATCCGGCATATGGCCTGGGTTCAGGGGGGAAGCACCTTGACCCAGCAACTGGCCAAGCAGATGTTCACCACGCGCAAGAAAATCCTGGGCAGGAAGGTTTTCGAAATTTTCTGCGCCAAAAAACTGGAGCAAAAATTCACCAAGGATCAGATACTGCTGATGTATCTGAATTTCGCCAATTTCGGCCCCGGGGTTTTCGGCGTTGAGGCGGCCGCGCGCCACTATTTCAATAAATCCGCCCGGGAATTGGAGCTGGCCGAAGCCGCCATGCTGGTGGGGTTGATTCCCAATCCCACCAGGTACTCCCCTTATCAGAATTTGGAATTATCCCAAGCCCGGCACAGAACCGTGCTCAAGCGCATGGCCAAGCTGGGGTTTATTCCGGAATCGGCGGTTCTGCGCTATTCCGAAGATTTCTGGCAGCGCCATAAAGATTGGCGGCAGGTTTCCGATGTCTCTTTTTGGAAGACCAAGGTTAATGAAGCGCCCTATGTGATCGAGTACTTGCGCCGCGAAATGATCAAGACTTTCAGCAAGGAAAGGCTGCTTAAGGGCGGCTTAAAGATTCGCACGACCTTCGATTTGGAGCTTCAGGAAGCGGCCCAACAGGCTATAAAGGACGGTCTGCGCCGGGAAAATTGGATTTCCGAGGTGAGCCGCTCCGTTTCGCCCATGGAAGGTTCGCTGGCGGCCCTGCGCCCCAGCGACGGCGCGATTTTGGCCTTGGTCGGCGGCAGCGGATTTAATTTCCGCAATCAATTGATCCGGGCCTCGGACAGTTATCGTCCTATGGGATCGGCTGTGAAACCATTTATATATGCCGTGGCCTTTGAGTCGGGACGCTTTAAGCCCGAGGATATTCTCAAGGACGGTCCGATTGAGTTTAAGATTGGCGCCGGCAAGCGCTGGTCGCCGCGCAATTACGGCGGCAAATATCACGGACCCGTAACTTTAAGTTTCGCCCTGCATAAATCCCTTAACTCGGTGGCTATCCAGGTTCTAAAAAGCGTCGATATCGACGATGTGATCAAAGCGCTTTCCGCCGCCACGGGGGCTGCGCCCAAAACTTTTCCGCGCGATCTTTCGCTGGCCTTGGGAACGGCTGATCTGTCGGCCTTGCAAATGGCCAGGGCTTACGGAGTCTTTCTAAACGGCGGCAAGAGTGTGGAGCCCTATTTTATCCGGAAAATCGAGGACAGAAACGGCAATGCGATCACCGAGGGAATAAACCGGCCTGCCCCCGTTGAGGTTCTTAGGCCGGAAACCTGCGCCCTGATGATAGGGGTTATGAAGGGCGTGCTGGGTCTTGAAGGCAGCGCCCGTCCGGCGGTTCTGCGCACCGGGTTTAATATTCCCGCGGCGGGTAAAACCGGCACCACCAATGATTACCGTGACGCCTGGTTTGCGGGCTTCACCCCGGATTTTTCCGCCGCGGTATGGCTGGGGCATGACGACATGCGCCGGAGCCTGGGCGAGGGCAAGGCCGGGGGAAGCCTGGCCGCGCCGATTTGGATGAATTTCGTGAAAGCCGCTTACCGCAATCGCCCGACAAAAGATTTTGATACTCCAGTGCCGAATAGGTAAAATCAGGGCTATGCCACGGCGGCTTCTGACTTTGGGTTGCGTGATGTTCTTTTGCGCCTGCGGGCCGCAAAAAGAGAAAGAGCCCAACGATAATTATGCCGCGGCCGGCGCCCTGCGCCAGGGAAAAATCGAAGGCCGGCTCTCCAGCGCCGGCGATGTCGACATCTACAAGCTGGAAATCAGCCGGGACAGCGCGGTTCTTTCCCTTCATGTGGGCGGCATCCGTGATGTGGATTTTATCCTGGGCGTGCGCGACAGGGATCAGGCCGAGCTTAAGCGCTTTGATGAAACAGCCGCGGGTGGCGATGAAGAAGCCCTTGATATCGGCGTTCATCGGGGGTTTTACTATATTGTTCTTTCCAACAAGAATGAAAAAGCCGACAATCCCGAGCAGCCTTACACTCTGACCGTCAATCTGGATGAGCCGGTCGGCCGGGAAATGGAGCCCAATGACGTTGCGGCCGCGGCCAGCCGGCTCGAGCTGCCGGGGGTGACCCAGGGCCATTATTTCCCCGCGCGCAACCTTCTCTCGGGCGACACGGATTATATGGAGCAGGATTGGTTCCGCCTGGATGTGGTCCAACCGGGACTGTTCCTCCTTAACATAGATTTCAGCGCGGTCCCCAGAATAGACCCTATTATCGAAATTTACGACGCCAACGGCTATAAACTCAAGGAGGCGGATGTCGGAGGAATGGATCAGGGCGAAAGCCTTAAAAATTTGGGGGTACGCGGACCTTCCCAACTGCGGCTGCGGCTGCGCGGCAAGCATAAAACAGGCAATTCCCAGCTCCCATACGAAATATTAAGCGAATTGCTTCCTTATCAAGGGAAGGCGGAATTCGAGCCCAATGACCAGCGCTCCGACGCCACTCCGCTGGAAGGCGATCGGGTGGAGGGAACCATCGCCCCCCAAGCGGATTTGGATTGGTATAAGGTGGCCGTCACCGAGCCGGCCAAGCAGATTTTGCGCGCCATGCTCGATGGCATAGATGGAATGGATTTATCCCTTAAGCTTTGCGATGGGATGGGACAGGTCTTGCTTGAAAACGATAATATGGGCGCGGGCCAGCCGGAGGCCTTGAGCGCAGTCGGGGTGAGCCAGGGGGGCTATTATCTGGTCGTTTCGGAAAAAACCGGACGCAAAGCGGATGCCAGCAAGATTTATACGCTGAATAAATCTCTCGTCCCGTTTCAGGAAGGACTTGAATTCGAACTCAACGACTCGACCGCCGCGGCCCAAGCGGTCAAAGTCGGGGAGTCCGTGGACGGCTACATCGCCCCGAGGGGCGATGTAGATTTTTATCAATTTAATGTTTATAACAAAGGCACGGTGGTGTTTGAATTGGCGGGGGTTATCAACGTGCAGTTCGCGGCCGTTCTTTACGATCAGGAGTACCGCCAGTCCTCGGCCTGGAGCGCGCCTCAGCCTGGAGAATCCCTGTCCTTTGAAAAAGAGCTTGAACCAGGCACCTATTTCCTAAAATTAAGGGCCGCCGAAGCCGGTCAAAATAATACGCGGGATAAATACAGCCTGAGGCTTAAGCTGCGCTGACATGAAAAAATATTATTTTTGCGCGGCAATCGTCGCGGGAACCCTGGCCGCCTGTGTCGCGCCGCGATCGCGCAAGCCGCCGTCGTTGATAGAAGTTCCCAAAGACGCCAACTTCGTGCTTTCAGTCTCTGAAGCGGTTTTAAGCCCCGAGGAGGACACGTCTTCCTACGCGACGATTTCGGTCGGCGGCCGGAGCGCGGGCCGAACCCCGGCCGGTCCCAGGTCCTCCGATAAAAAATGGGGCGCGCGGTTTGCTCCCGGCAATCATTTGTTCCGTTTTGAGTATTGGATAGCGGCCAGCAGCGCGAGCGAGCATTGGAGCCCGCTTAACGCCCAATGGCAGCCCATCGAGCGCTTTGTCCGCGTTAATGATCGGGAAAGGCTGACCGTGACCCTTAAGTTTCATGACGGCGCGCGCAAGCACTCCTATCAAATATCCCGCGATCCGGTGAGCGCGATCCCATGACGGACCCGTCCGCCGCCAAACGTCTTCTCATTATTGATGATGACGAGGACCTGCGCGACATTTTTGAGCGTTATATGGCCAAGGAAGGCTTCTCGGTTTCCAGCGCCGAGGACGGCCTCAAGGGGCTGGCCAGGATCGCGGTTTTTAAGCCGGACTTGATCGTGCTCGATTTGATGATGCCGAATCTAAACGGCTTCGAGGTTCTTCACAAGATGCAGCAGGAAAAAATCAACGTCCCTGTTATCGTGGTCACCGGATTTTCCCAATCGGCCAACGAGCAGATCATCCGCCAGGAGCCCAATGTCGTTGAGTTCGTCAAAAAACCCATCCAATACAAAGAGTTAACCGTCTTAATCAAAAAAGTTCTGCGGGTTTAGCGATGCTCGCTAGAACTGGAAGGTGAGAGTGGTGCCGAACTGGTAGGAAACGAAGTCCTCTTCCTTTAAGAAGCGGTGCCAGAGCCTTGAGGCGGCCCCGTTTAAGGTCATGCGCAGGTTCTTGGCGATTTCATAGTCGCCGCTGGTGTTCAACGAGAACAGCCGCGAGTTATCCGCGATGGTCACCGGCGAGGAACGGTTGGCTAGCGACAGGGTCGTGGTCCAGATGATGCGGTTTGAGAAGAGAATGGGCTTGAGCGACCCGGGAATGAGCAGTCCGCGCGG
>MGUO01000113.1:3082-5023 GCA_001800015.1 Elusimicrobia bacterium RIFCSPHIGHO2_02_FULL_57_9 | reverse complement strand
GAGGTCGAAGGTTAGCTGGATGGTGGCATCCTGGTGTTTGGCTTGCGAGGTGTTGGATTCCACGCGCAAGTCCCTCGTGGTCGCCGAGCGATTGTTATAGCTGAGCAGGCTGTCGAAGCGCCTAAGTACGATGGTGCGCAGGTCCGTACCGAAGGAGCGGTCGTTATTAATGGTCTGGCCTATATTTTCAGTCCTGTGCGCGGCCAGCTTGAAGTTCATTTGCGTGTTGCTCATCCAGCGTTCCGTAAACCATAGCCGCTCAAGCTGGCTGATGTTGGCCACCGCGTCCGGAAACGTGGTTGAAATGGTTTTGGACTGGGTTCCCGTTACGTCCGAGCGCTGGATCGAGCGTACATAGTTGTTCGATATGGAAATAGTTTTAAGGGGAGCCAGGCGCCCGCCGATATTATAAGCCTCCAAAGGCGACCAGCGTTGGGTCGAGTTGAAGGTGTCGCGCAGGGTCAGGCTGGTGCGCAGCGCCGCCGGTCCCGAGGGCCGCAAGGGAGTTCTCACCCAAAACGCCAGCTGGGTGTTATGGCCTCTTTCCACGTTATTCCAAACGTCGCCGTCCTGAATCTGATAGCCGGAAATAATGCTCAGAGATTTTAACAGCCTCACGCGAGGGATGATTTCACCGATGGTGATGGGCAGGCTGATCGAGCCGTTGGCCGAGCGGTTGATGGTCTTGATGTCGCCCACGTCGAAGACATGGGTCGAGCCGGCAACGACGAAGGTCGATATGCTGAGCAGGTTATTTTCCAGAATATCAACGGAGTAATTGGCCTGGGGGTTGAGCCAGGATGTCAGCCTGTAGTTTGAAGAAAGCCCGGCGTTTTGCGTTTGGGATTTGGGATAGCTCAGATTTTTCTCGAAGGCTCCCGTGAAGTCGGAGCGGCGTTCCGTGACCCTGGTCAGGGAATAGCTGGGATTCAAGGACGACCCGGTCCAAGGCACGAAGGTCAGGCGGGCTCCGAGAGTATTCGTATACTCATTCGTGTTGAAATTGCCGGGCAGTTTGCGCGAGGCCGGGGATTTAAACGAGACATCGTATCTGGTGAAGCTGTAATTGGCGTCGAGGGTCTTGGGGACGAAACGGGTGTTTACGGGGATGCCGTATTGCAGGGTGCCGCCATAGCCCTTGCGGTCGTCCAAGCGAGTGAGCAGGTGGTATTCGGTGCGGTTGCGCGTATGGCTGAGATTGAGGCGAGGATAGGCCCCGAGGCTGAAATTGCCCTGGGCGCTGCCGGTCCAGGCGGTGACCCTGTCCTGTTGCAGAATATTGACGATGTTGGAGAGATTCCCGGTTTGAGCCGTGTTCGGCGTTTGGGTGATCGTGCGCGCCAGATTGAAGGTCATTGGGAAAAAGGACAGGCGCGTTAAGTTCATGTAGGCCGAATCCTGGCGGTTATCCTGATTTGAGACCACGGATGTAGGCGTTTGGAAGTTGCGATCGACCTCCCGGTATTTGCCGCCGAAAGTCGTCCAGCCGGGAACTTCGAAATTGGCCTCGAGCTTGCGGGCGTCGCCTACCCGGGTCACCGGCTCGGCCAAATGGATTTCATTGAGATAGGCGCGTCCGCAGGTCGTGCCCGGGCCGCTGGGGCAGGTGGGTCCCGCGGTCGTATTGACGCTGCGGATGCCCGCGATGAGGGAGGACACCTGCCGCAGGCTGGGCGCGCCGGAACTGACGATCACCACGCCCGGGGTAGCCGACTCCCAGACGTCGGCTATGGAGTCGCCGTTTAAGTCGGCCTGGCGTATCCTGATCTTTTTCCAATTGGCGAAATCGAGAGGCACCCGAGCCTCGAAGAAGTTCGTCTCGTTGCCGGCGCGCAGGAAAAATACGTGGTCGGTGGTGTTTATGTGGCTGGTATCCGCGTTGCCGTAAACCAGAAAGTTAAAGTATCTGTGCTGGCTGATGTCGACGGCGCGGGAGAAAAG
>MGUO01000113.1:0-3041 GCA_001800015.1 Elusimicrobia bacterium RIFCSPHIGHO2_02_FULL_57_9 | reverse complement strand
CTGCTCGGAAAGATTCTTGGTGTTGGACTGCTTTTGCAGGTTGCTTATGCCGCCGTATAAGTCGTTAAAGACCTGGGAGGCGTCGCCTCCGGCGTTAAAAATGGGGGTATAGGTGGGGTTGTCCACGTTGTTGACGGGGGTTACCGTCAGGCTTTCGGAGCCGACCGGGGCATTGGCGTTGGAGGGATCAATCGGCTGAGCGCGCTGCCAGGTGTTGCCGACGACGGCCAAGCGGGCGATTTTGACCACGCCCGAAAGCGCTCCCCCCGTCCGGCGGCGGATGGAGAGGCGGACCTGCTTTATGTTGGTCCAGCGGCTGACCGTGGCCGTGGAAATAGAGAGCGGTATCTGGAAGGTTTTCCAGTTCGTGCCGGTTCCAAAATTGATGAAGGTGTGGGTTGATCCGTCCGTGATGTTTGAAAGCTGGTTATTGTTGGAGTTGAGGGCGGTTAAATCCGGCCCATAGCCGAAGTTGTTGCCTTTGCCGTCGTCGGCGTCCAAGCGGGTGTTGCTGCTTAAATCCTCGGAGTCTATGCGGCCGTTTGCCGAGCCGAAACGCGTGTTCTTGCTGGGATCCGGAGCGTAAATGTAGCTCCAGCCCACGTCCTCGGCGGGCTGAAGTATCCCGTCGTTGTTGGCGTCTTCCGTGCCCAAGGCGCCGTTGGCGTCGGCGTCCTCGTTGACGGCGCCCAGGCGGAAATTGATTTCGTTGTTGGATAGATCGCCGAGCATAACCACTTCCAGGATGCTCTTTTGTGAGAAATCGTTGCCGGCCGCGGAAAAGGGAAACACAATGGAGGCTTCGGTTGAGAGGGAGCTTGAAAAATCGTAGTTAAGGGCCAGCACTTTCTGGGTTTCTTGGTTGGAGGCTTGCGAGCGGGGATTGATATCCAGCACCTTGATGTCCTCGGAATTCCAGCTTACCTTGGTTGGATCGCTGGCAATGGCGCCGGGATTGGAGGTGATAAACCATTGCTGGGCCAAGGTGCTGGCCGAGTCTTCCTGCCTGATGCCCTCCATGTTGTCGATGAGGGCGAAGGCGTTGAGATTGAGGTTTTGCCGGCTTTGGGCCAGCTCGCCGGCCAGCGATGTTATCTTGAACCTGCGGCCGAGGCTTATGTTGCTGAGCTTGGAATCGAAATCATAGACCAGTAGGCTGCGGGAGAGCTCGGTAATGGTCGGCACGGCGGGAGATTTGGCGCCGGTTTGATAAAGCAAGGTCGAGCCGATCGAGAATTTCTCGTTAAAGTCGTAGGAAACCCTGGTGCCCAACAGCGAGTCCTCGCTTAAGCCGGCGAAAGGCGCGACTTCATAGCTGATGCCGATTTCGGATTGGGGCGAGATGCGGTTTTCATTGAAAAAGGTGACGAAGCCGGCCTCGTAATCGATGAAATAGTCCACGTTGCGGTTGAGCTTGGTATTGTCAAGCAGGACCACTTCGCTTTGCGCGACCAGGTTAGGCTCAAGGAAAAAGGTCTTGAAGCGGAAGCTGTACTCGACATGAATGATGCGCTGGGAGATGGGCGTGAATGCGTAAATGCCCGGGTCGATGGCGGCAGAGTCCCCCGCCACGGCAAAGGGTTTTTGCAGCTGGAAGGTCCCGTTTTCAAAATCAACGAAGATGGTCTCGGGATATTTCTGGGCCGGGTTTAGAGCGGGGCCGATTTCGTTGCGTTGCTGATCCAGCACCTTGAGTATGAAATTGCCGCGTCCGTTGTCGCGCACGATCTGGGTCTGGCCGATGGTGTAGAAAGTTTTAAGCTCGCGGTTGTAGCCCACTTCGGTGGCCGTCGCAATGGCGACATCCGAGGGCGTCTTGATCAGCTTGAGCTGTCCCGTGCCGCCCGTGGCCAAGGTGTGGGAGGAGGATTGTACGGCGATGCTGTTGCCGCCGGCATCGACGAAGTCCACGGCCACGACGAATTCGGCTTGGAGCTGATTGCGGAAGGAGATAATGCCCTTGGTGTAGTCGATGGTATAGTCCTGGCCGGGATTTAACTGCGAAAAAGTCCCTGTGAACGAAGATGTCGGCACCGCCAAATCGTCGACCGTCAAGGTTACGTCGTTGACGTTGACCAGCCCGGGTGTTTGCCGCGCCAAGAATACCCTTTCCGAGCCGGATCGGATGGGGAGGCGGGAGGCCAGGCCGAAAGTGACGTCGTAATGCTGGCGGCGCAGATAAGCCGTATCCAAGATGTCGGCGGCCACGAATTGGGTGTTGCCGAAGAATTGCTTGGTTTTAGTGGTTCCCTTGGTGCGGCTGCCGATGAATGAGGCCTTAAGGCCTTGGTATTTTATGTCGGCCCTGATGCCGAAGAGCTGCTTGTTGTAGGAGACGAATTCGGTGGCGGGAAGAGAAAGATCGATGTCGCCGAACGACACGTTTTGCACGATCTCGTTGGGATCGCCGGTATAGACCACGGAAATATCCTGATGATTCAGCTTGGTGTCGTCATAATCCACATTGACCGTGATTTTGGGGCCGACCTTGCCTTGCATGCGCAACTGCAGCTGCTGGTTGATCTCGATTAAATTGGTCGTGGCCGGGCGCCCGGTTTTGGCCTGATTGTGCAGGAAGCGCTGCTCTGAGAATTGAAAGCCGATGATCTTGCGGCCGGTGATCGAGAGGCTGGTGCCGTAAGTGGGCAGTTCTAGCTCCGGCGGGGGCGGTTTGGGAGCGGTGACGGTTGACACCTCCAGCGCTTCCTACGAGACATATTCGACGATTCCCCCATCGGAAGGCTCTCGGCCGCTCTCCACGTTGGCGCGCATGGTCCGCCACTTCTCCGGCGCATATTCGAAAGCCCTGAGTTTTTCTTGGAATTCCAGGAAATCCCGTGGTTCCGGGGGGGCCGGGGGCTCTAGCGGCTGCTCAAAGATGCGCGTCCTGTCCGGTCGTTCCAGAAGAAGGAAATTGCCCCCGGCCGGGAGAAGCAGCGGGGCTGAGGTTTCGCTTTCGGGCGCCGGGGCAGGGCTCGGGGCAGGCTGCTGCTCTTCTTCTTTGGTCTCAGGGGGAAAATCAGGATCTAAGGGGGCGGTGA
>MGUO01000112.1 GCA_001800015.1 Elusimicrobia bacterium RIFCSPHIGHO2_02_FULL_57_9 | reverse complement strand
CCCGGCTTGACCAAAGCTTGAGCCGCGGCCCCCAGAGGTGGACTTGCTCCGAGACAATGACATGATCATCGTTCCATCGAGCGCTCTTGGCCCGCCCGTAATCGGGATCGCCGCTGGGAGGCGTTCGGGAAAATTCAACCAGCCGGCGCGCCAGCATTGAGCCGGCGCGGTTTTTATCGTTATAAAAGGCCTCGTCGCCCCTGCCTCGCAGAGTATCGCCCGAGGTGAGCTTATGCTCGATATTCACGTTTCCCTTGGCCTGCCAATCGTGCGATTCGTGTTTATAAAGGGCCCAATCCGCGCGCAAAAGGGAGGCTGCTGAGCGGTAGCGCACAGCGCCGATGAATTCTTCCTCTTTCTGCGGCGCGCGGCGGACCTTCCATTCCTTGCTGGAAATCACTCCGCCGGCCACTTGTTCCCCGCAAGCGCTGGGAAATCCCAATAGGAGACAAAGAGCCGGCAAAATCATCCCTTTTTCTTCTTCTCCACGGAGCCTGTTTGCTCGAAAATGCGTATTTCGGAGAGATCGGAGTTGGCTTCCATGCCGCGGCCGCGCACCACCCCGTCCGGGTGCGTCACCAGCACCTCCTTATCTGTGAAGAATTTCTTGCGGCTGGCGGAATAATCCAGCTCTTCGGTTTTCAGGGTGGAGTTATCCTCCAGGGAGTGGACGACGACGCTACTCGAGAGGTGCATGTCATGAGTATCGGTCTTGATCTGGCCCTGGCGCGCGGCAAGCTGGGTGGCGATTTTCCCGTTTTTATAGACATCTATGCGAGGCTCGCCCAGGGCGGCCTGATGGGCCTCTTCCTTGAGGATGGCCTTCTGCGCTTTTAAATCCCAATCCATTTCGCCTTTGTATGATTGCTTTAAGGTAAAGCCTTCCATGATTTGCTGGGTCTCGCGGAAAGCTCCGCTTGCCGGCCGTTGACAGGCCGCAAGCCCGAGGGCAATCATGGGCAGACCGCGCTTGATCACCTTACTTGGCCGGAGCCTTAAGCTGATCCTCGGGCAGGTATTTGGCCTTGCCCAGCCATGGCGTCATTTCAATGGGGATTTTCCGGATGTGATAAGGTTTGGGCAGGGATTTTAAAATGAAGCTCACGCCGAAATAAAAGACAACCAGGCAGGCATAGATAATTCCCAGCGTCTTTAGATGCCATTTGCCGTCCGGAAACCAGGCCGGGGGCGTGGCCAAATCCCGCGAACATTTCCGGCACGCCTTGGCGGCATCCTTATTTTCCTGGCCGCAATTCATGCATTTCATGGTTGATCCTTAGACACCGGGATGGGAGCGGGGTTCATTTTCTTTTGACTACCGAGTCGATGGCCGCCATTTGCTTTTTTAAAGTGGAGAGGTCCTTAAGCGCGATGGAATTGGGTCCGTCGGACAGGGCCTTATCGGGATGAGGATGGGTTTCCAAAAACAGGCCCGCCACGCCGATTGCCACCGCGGCGCGCGAAAGGGGGATAACATATTGGCGCTGGCCGCCGGTGGCATGACCCAGGGAGCCGGGAAGCTGCACCGAGTGAGTGGCGTCATAAATCACGGGATACCCGAATTCGCGCATGATTTCCAAGGAGCGCATGTCTACCACCAGATTGCCGTAGCCGAAGCTCACTCCGCGCTCTGTGAGCAGGATTTGGCGGTTGCCGGTGGATTCCACTTTCCGGATGGCGTTTTTTATGTCCCAGGG
>MGUO01000111.1:11264-12578 GCA_001800015.1 Elusimicrobia bacterium RIFCSPHIGHO2_02_FULL_57_9 | reverse complement strand
GGGGTGGTTAAACCGAACTTGGCGGATTGACCGGTTGAATATTTCCACTTGCCGCTGCCCTGGGTCTGCAGCTTGACGCGCAGGCCGATGAGCGGGCGCACGCCCAGGTCCGCGGACACCTTAAGCAGCAAAGCCAGTTCGCCGGGCTTTTCAATCACCACGATCGCTTTCTTGCCTAATTTCACGCCGATAGCGGCCAGTCGCATCATGGACTGGTCTTTGTAGCCGTTGACGATGGTCAAAGCCTCCGGCCCATTCATGGCCAACACGGCCATCAACTCGCCTTTGCTGCCGGCCTCGAGGCCGAATTGATACTTCTCGCCGGCGTCCAAGATTTCCTCGACCACCTCGCGCAACTGATTGACCTTGATGGGATAAACGCCGAAGTAGCGGCCCTGGTATTTCTGCTCGGCGATGGCCTTTTTGAAAGTTTCGTTCAAGGTTTCGACGCGATGGCGCAGCACGTCCTGGAAACGGAAGAGCACGGGCAGCTTGATGCCTCGGGAAACCACGTCGTCGACGACTTTCTTGATGTCGATGGCGCGCTCCGAGGAGCGCCGGGGATGGACGGTCAGGTTGCCCTGGTCATTGATCCCGAAATACTTCAGGCCCCAGCCCTTGATGTTATATAGGTTGGCCGAATCTTCGGTCGACCAGGGTTTACTCATCTATGAGACATTATAGATTATTTTTTGCCGCCGGTCTTCTTCGCCGCAGTCTCTTCTCCAACTTTCCGCGTAACGTCCAGCAATTCTTGGAAATCCCTGGAGCTGGTTTTGGTGAACATCATTCTTACCGTGCGGGGCAGGAGCTTGCCATAACGGGCAATGGCGTCATCGGCCAGATCGCTAAGAACCCTGAAAACCTTGCCATTGAACATTTCCAATTCAGTGATTTGTTCCTCGCTGAAGTCCTGTCCTAGCTCAAGCTGACGGCGCATTTCCAGCACTCTCTTGTAGGCCAGCCTCACCGGATCGAGTTTCGTGTTCAGGCGCTTCAAGGGATCCAGAAGCTCGATTTTGAAGAATAGCTGGCTATTCTCTTGAATGTTCTCATCCAAGTGATAAAGGCTGTTCTTGGCCTCGAGTTGGGAGTGCTCGGCGAGCTTGGCTTCCAATTGGGCCTTCTGCGCGGGATCTTCAAGCTTGGCCAGCTTTTCTTTAACATGCTCCGGATTGCTTCTCCAGCCTTCGTAGCCCATAAAAGAGGCCACTTCTTGGTCCAGTTCGAGAATGCGTTGATTATTCACATCGCGCTCTTGGCGGATCTGCCAAATCTTTTCATCGGCAACCCTAATCTTGATTAGGGGCGACT
>MGUO01000111.1:7521-11255 GCA_001800015.1 Elusimicrobia bacterium RIFCSPHIGHO2_02_FULL_57_9 | reverse complement strand
CTGCCATATCCGCCATGTTATCGGCGGCCTGCGGGATACGCCAGGCTCGGGGCAAATAGCGAAGCATTGCCGCATATCTCCAAAGTCTCTGGAGGAAATTCATGTCAACCAAGGCCTTTTCGGAAATGTGATACATGGGGCTGGCTATGGGCCGGTTTTCGATGCGATAATGCGACGGAGCGGAATGGTAAGGCCTATCCCAGGAGGAAATCATGAAGTCAAATGGCCCGGTTTTATTTTCCTTGAATTCACGCGCTATGAGGGCAAAAATATTGACAGCGCCGTCGATAGGATTCTGAATCAAAGGATTGGGCAGGCGCGCTCCCATTTTTTTCCAAGACTTGATCACCAAGCTGGCGCAATTGGTGAAAGCCTTGCGGCCGCGCCGGAAAGCCTCGATGAAGTTATTTAGGAAGTTGTATTGATCCGCGCCCTTCTGGAATTCGGCATTCAAATCGGAAAAAAATACGAGCAGATCGCTGATGGAAGTTTTATCCACGGGACGATTATCCAGCTTGCGGGTATGCATCCACAGCATGCTGCCCCCAGGGGTTTCACCCAGCGGGGTTGGCTGCCCGGGGCCTTTCACGATATATTGGGTCGTGTAGCCATATTCATGCAAGTTAAGAGCTTTCGTGGGATCGGATCCCACGCCTGAAAATGGCCCGCCCTTGCCCGAGTTATACCAGACCGTGGCCACTTTATGCACGCCCGGCTTAAGCTCAAAGGACTCGCCCAGATGGCCGAAGCCGTTGCCGTCCGCGACCGTGTACGTGCCGTTGCCGTTGCTCATCTCGGCGCCGACGATGCGCGTATCGGGATCAGTGGGCGCCAGGGGGAAGGATACCCTCATGGCGGTTCTCACCGCGCGCTCCGCGTTCACGACGCCGGGGCCGCCCACTTCATTGAAATTATAAGGAAGCCTTTCCAGCGCCGGAGCCTGAGCCACGGCCGCGGTCCATTCATTAGAGTCCAGAACCTTGACTGTCTTGGCTTGGGGTTGGCGCAGCCATTCGCCGGTTCCGGAAAATACCGTCATGTTGATGCCCGTGGCATCCGCCGGCGCATAAGCGCTGTTCCAGATTACGGGCAAGCCCACATGATAGCCCATCTGCTTCATCAAACCCACGACCCGGGAAGCTTCGGGGTCATCGATCACCAGGACATGCGTCTTTTGTTTGCTCAGGTAAGCACCCAAGGCATGGGCCTTGCGGCGGATCTCCGCGGTCTCTTTATCATCAACCAACTTGCTGCGCCACAGCACATAGCCCAGGAAATACTTGAGCGGGCCCATGTCCTCGTCGCCCTTTTTGCTGGGTTTCTGCACGTCCTTGCCGCCCTTTTCCACAGCGGCTTCCAGCGTCGCGCGCTTGCCCTTGAGACTGTGAGAGCCCGCCTGGATCGCAGGCGTCTCGACTGTGCGCTCGCTTAAGTACATGTAATTACGATGGGGGAATTGCCGCGAGTCATTGAGACGATGCAAATCAATGTCGGCCTTAGGCACGTCCACGGAAATAGAGCGCGCGCCGGTAAAGCCCATGGGAATCTCCCGGGCATAGCCTGCGTCTCTCAACTCGCGCAGCCCTTCGTAAGAATCCTGATCAGGAAAAAGGATCAGGTCTGGGCCATGGGCGATATTCTTGAAGGTCTCCTCCGCGTCAAGATGCTCCTGGCCCTTTTTGTCTTTTTTCATAACCAAGACTTCATCTTGAGGCACGAATTCAATATTGGCGTTGGGCAATTCCTGGCGCAGGCGGTTCAACGCATCTTCGGCGTCCTCTTTCTCATCTTGATCGGAATAAACAAACCATATCTTTTGCGTCGGCCGGTCATAATCGTCCCCTTCCTGGCGAATCGCCGCCGGATCGGCAACCGGCTCATCAATTTGCGGGACCTCGATAAGATTAACCACGCCGTTGCGCACAACCACCGGCTTGGCTTGACCCAGCGCCATGGAGCCCGGAAGCGCAGCTTGAACCGAAGCCCTGCCGGCAACCGGCGCCTGCATCGAAATACGAGCGGGCGCCGCTTTGAAAACGGCGGCTTGCGCGATGACGGGCGCGAAAGCGAGATTAAGGATCAGCGACAGCGAGATCAAGGTTTTCATGATCTTAGAATATCAAAACCCCGGTTTTTGGGCGCGAGTCTTTAGGCCCAAAAACACGCCGGAATTAGGCCTATAAAAAATGGGTCGAAGGTCCTGCTCAACTGGACGACGCCTACGGTTCGATATCGATGCCATCGATGAGCAAGGCGACAAACGCCGCGAATTCACCATTAAAGGAATCGATGCGCAGCGATTTGATGCCGCGATCGCCGCCGGTCAGGACAAAACGACGAGGACGAACGTCCTCGTAGCTGCTGATCATGCACTCTCCCACGTGGCCCCAGCTTCCCGGCAATATCCAATGCTCCTTTTCCGGCAGGCTGCCGCGGGTCATGAATCGCTCGACGCATTGATTGAAATACTGGGAAGGAATCTGGGTCGGATCAAGCTCCCGGCGCGAGGACCGGGAATTTTGAATAATCTCGCGGTCCTTCTCATCATAAGCGCGGGCAGCCCATATGGGATGGGTGATTCCATGCTTTGGTCCGGCGATGAGCTTTGGGCGTGAAAAGGCGAAGCTCTTAATCGGCTTATCGAAAGTGAGGGTGAAATAGACCGGTTTCTGCGGTCCTCTTTGGGCCATGATATTCCTGCGCCCGTTGGAAGGAGCCACTGACGCCCCTTCTCTAAATATCTCCACTTTCGTGCCGTCGCTCTTGTCGCTGAGGGCGATGCCATGCGCCTTTAAGTAGGCCTCAGCCGAGACTGATTCATCGGATGGATTGGCGGCATCGAAATCGAGCACCAAGACGGACTGCGCGGGCTGCTCAACGGAAAACGATTGAGCCGCGGCCGGGGCAGCCGGCAGTTCTTTCGCTCCTTGCATCTGCAGGAGCTCTTGAACGGCTGGACCTCTCAGGCCCAAGGTCTCTGCTTTAGCGCTCATCCCCATCACCGTCAGACTTAGCATTAGGCTTAAACGGCTCATTCGATTTTTCATGTTAAAAGTTTAACGGGAAAAGTGAAAATAACCTGGGCAAAAGGGGCAGCCAAAAAAGGACAAAAGACCTAGGCGAAAATAGGCCCTTAGCCGGTGGGGATCAACTGCTTAAGCAGAAGGCCCACGGCGTAGGCCAGGGCCGAGGCGGCCATGCCCACGGCGGTTGTTTCAAGACCGGACACGCTCCAGGACTGTTCGACAAAGCGGCCCTTAAGCGCCCCCACGATGAAGAAGGACAGCACGCTTAAGCCCACGCTCACCGCGAAGGGAGAATTCATCATCCCCGGATTTAAGAAATCGAGGACATAGGCCGAAAGAGGCAGCGCTCCCGCCGTCATGAAAGAAAAACCAGTGACCGCCGCGGCCTTCGCGGGCGAACCGGGGGTCTGCTCCAGCCCGAACTCCTCGCGCAGCATGGTCTCTATCCAACGATTTTCATCCGATGTGATGATCTGCACCGCGCGCGCCAGATCCCGTCCCTTAAAGCCCTTGCGCGAGAAAATCTGGCGGACTTCCTCTTTCTCGCCCTCCGGCACCAGGCGGATATGGGCTTTTTCCGTACGGGTTATGCGCTCGCGCCGCTGCAGCTCCGCGCGGGTGCCGAGAAAGTTTCCCGTGGCCATGCTGAAGCCGTCGGCCAGCAAATTAGCCGCCCCTAAAATGATGGCCACGCCGGAGGATAGCCCG
>MGUO01000111.1:0-7507 GCA_001800015.1 Elusimicrobia bacterium RIFCSPHIGHO2_02_FULL_57_9 | reverse complement strand
GTCGGTCGCCCCATAAACGGCGTCCTTAAGATAGCTGCGCGCCCCGCTTTGCTCCAGGCCTAGGCGGATGGCCTCTTGGGTATGCTCTTGTTTCAGCTCTTCTCTTTCCGAGTCGGAATCCATGATACGAGCATCAGTATACCTAAATACGGCATGGTGATGGTCCCGGGCTAAAAGCCAGGCAAAGGGACATTACCGAATTTAATATAATATTTTTAGTTTTTATGAAAGCGATTATTTACGAAAAGGGATCCGCGAAGCTGACGGATATTCCGGTTCCCTCCGTAAACAAGGGCGAGGCCGTGGGCAGGAGTGAAACCTGGCAGCAAGCCATTGAATTGGTGCGCAAGGGCGGCAGGGTTTGCTTTTTCGGCGGCTGCGCTTCAAGCACCTCGGTGCCGGTGGATGCCCATCGCGTGCACTATGAGCAAATTTCCCTCTACGGCGTTTTTCACCATACTCCGAAATATTTCAAAGCGGCCCTCGATCTTATCGGCTCGGGCCGGATTAAAACGGACCTGCTGATTTCCCGCCGCATCGGGCTTTCCGAGCTCCCGGCTTTTTTCGACGACCGGCACGAGCAATCCAACCCTAAAGTCGCGGTTATCCCCTGATGCCTGGCGTGAAAGCATTTCCTCATCGCGCCAGGTACCAGGCGCATCCGCGCCGGGTGCCGGAAATCCGTTTCATGCGCCGCGCCCTGGCCCTGGCCAAGCGCGGAGGCCGGGCCGTGTCGCCCAATCCCATGGTCGGCTGCGTGCTGGTCAAGAGCGGCCGCATCATCGCCGAGGGCTGGCATAAGTTTTTCGGCGGACCGCATGCCGAAGCCGCCGCCCTGCGCCGAGCGGGCCTACGGGCGAAAGGCAGCACCGCTTACGTGACCCTTGAGCCGTGCTCGAATCATCCGGGAAAAAAAACGCCGCCTTGCGCTCCGGCCCTGATCAAAGCGGGCGTCGCCGAGGTCGTCGCCGCGATGAGGGACCCCCATCCCGGGGTCAACGGCCGCGGCTTAAGGCTTTTGCGCGGGGCCGGAATTAAAACCAGAACCGGGCTTGGCGCTCGCCAAGCCAAAGGACTCAACAAAGCTTTCCTGACGCGTATGCGGCGCCGTCGCCCCTACGTCCTGTTAAAAACAGCCTTAAGCCTGGATGGGCGGGCCTTTGCCCCCGGGGGCCGCTCGCGCTGGATCACCGGCCGCAGCGCCAGAAAAATCGTCCATCAATGGCGGGCCGGAAGCGACGCGATTTTAGTCGGCATAGGGACCGTCTTGGCGGATAATCCGAGCCTCACCAGCCACGGCGCGGGGAAAAATCCGGTGCGGGTGGTGCTGGATGCGCGCCTGCGCACGCCGCGCCGCGCGCAGGTCTTAAGTCCCGAGGCTCCCACGTGGGTATTCACCGCTTCCTCTCGCAAGCTGCCGGGAGCGCAAACCATACGAGTCCCCGCAAAAGCGGGACGACTGCGCCTTAAATCGGTTCTGTCCGAACTCGCGCGCCGGGGGATTGCAACCCTGCTGGTCGAAGGCGGGCCTACCGTGCACGCCGGCTTCCTTAAAGAAGGCCTGGTTGACGAGGCCCGGATTTTTTTCGCGCCCAAGCTGATTGCGGGCACGGCCGATCCCAGCCGCGCCCCGCGCCTGCGCCGGCCGCGGCTTAAAAGAGCGGGGGATGATTTTCTATTCTATGGGAAACTGAGCTGACGATGTTCACGGGAATAATCCAGAAAATTGGAATAGTAAAAAAAATGAAAGGCCATGCCTTGGAGGTCCGTACGGACCTCCAAGGCAGACAGGGCGACAGCGTGGCGGTCAACGGGGCTTGTCTGACCGTGATCGCGCCGCTAAAACACGGAGTTCTTTGCTTTGACGTGAGCGCAGAAACCTTCCGGCTGACCAATTTAGGGGAGCTTAAAACCGGCATGAACGTGAATCTGGAAAAAGCGCTTCGCGCGGGAGACCTTTTAGGCGGGCACTTGGTCAGCGGGCACGTCGACGCGCGCGCGAAAATTCTCGAGCTGGAAAATCTGTCCGAGGGATATATCCGCCTGCGCGCGGCCCTGCCCGCGGCTTTGCGCGGAATGGTCGCGCTCAAAGGCTCGATCGCCGTGGATGGAATCAGCCTCACGGTCACGGCCAAGGGCTCCGGCTGGTTTGAAACGGTTTTGGTGCCGCATACCCTTAAAAACACGAATATGGCCCGGCGCGAAAAAGGCATGGCCGTTAACCTCGAGGCGGATTTAATCGCCCGCTACGTGCGCTCAAACCTGGAATATGCCCCCCGCTAAATTCAAGTTCGATTCCATTCCCGACGCGATCAAGGATATCAGCAAGGGAAAAATGATAATCGTCGTCGATGACCCCGACAGGGAAAACGAGGGTGATATGGTGATCGCGGCACGGGCCTGCACGGAAAAAGCGATCAACTTCATGGCCCAACACGCGCGCGGCCTTATCTGCGTGCCCATGGAAGCGCGCCGGCTCGACGAGCTCAAACTGCGCGCCATGGTCGACAGCGCCGACACTTCCGGCCCCGGACCCGGGCGCGACACGGCTTTCTCGATTTCAGTCGACGCCAAACGCGGCACCACCACCGGCATTTCCGCCTCCGACCGCGCGGCCACGGTTAAGGCATTGCTTGATCCCAAAACCAGGCCCGAGGATTTAATCCGGCCCGGGCATGTTTTCCCCCTGCGCAGCAAGCGCGGCGGGGTGCTGGTGCGCGCCGGCCATACCGAGGCGGCCGTGGATCTCGCCCGCCTGGCGGGACTTGCGCCGGCCGGGGTGATTTGCGAAATACTTAATCCCAACGGCAGCATGGCGCGCACGCCCGAGCTTTTGCGTTTCTCGCGGCGGCATTCCCTGCGCGTGATCACCATCAAGGATTTGATCGCATACCGCCGCTCTTGCGAACGATTGGTGCGACGCATGGCCAGCGCCCGCCTGCCCACCCGCTTCGGCTTGTTTTATCTCCACGTTTATGAGGAAACCTTGAACGGCAAACAGCATCTGGCCCTGGTTAAAGGGCTGGTTGACGGCGCCAAAAATGTCATGGTGCGCGTGCACAGCTCCTGCATCACGGGCGATACCTTGTTCTCCCTGCGCTGCGATTGCGGTCAGCAATTAGACGCGGCGCTTAAACAGATTTCGCAGTGCGGCAAGGGGGTTCTGGTCTACCTGGCCCAGGAAGGACGCGGCATCGGCCTGCTCAATAAGATCCGCTCCTACGGCCTGCAGGATAAGGGCTTGGACACTGTCGAGGCGAATTTGGCGCTCGGCTTCAAGGCCGACTTGCGCGAATACGGCATCGGCGCGCAGATTCTCGCCGATTTGGGGCTTTCCACCATCAAGATTCTCACCAATAACCCGCGTAAAATCGTGGGCATAGAAGGCTATGGCCTGAAGGTAGTCGAGCGCGTGCCCATTCAAATGCCGAGCACCAAGCACAATGCGCGCTATCTTAATACTAAAAAGTCCAAACTGGGCCATTGGCTGACCGAGGAAAAATTGCCATGAATCAAATGATCGGCATCGTGGTCTCACACTTCAACAGCAAGGTCACATCCCGGCTGCTTAAGAGCTGTCTGGATACGCTCAAGGACAAGGGCGTGGAGCCCTCCCGGGTGCACACTTTTTTCGTGCCGGGCGGCTATGAAATTCCCTGGGCCGTCCAAGAATTGGCTCTTTGCGGGAAATACGAGGCGATCATCGCCCTGGGGGCGATTATCAAGGGGGCAACGCCCCAAAACGACCACATCTCGCGCTCAACCCTCTGGCACTTGCATGAGGTGGCCTTAAGAACCCGGGTACCCTGCATTCTTGGCGTGATCACCCCCAACACCATGGCCCAGGCTATCGCCCGCACCAAGGGCGGCTTGGACCGCGGACGCCAATGCGCGCTGGCGGCCTTGGAAATGCTGGTTCTGCGCAGCGAATTGCGCAGCCGGCCCGAACGCTGAATGGGAAGAAGACGCCAGGCCCGCGAAGCGGCCCTGCAGGCGCTTTATGTCTCGGATATCTCGGGTGTGGATCAATACGAGGCCTTGGCCATCGTCAACCGCAGGCAAGCATTGGACGATCCCCAAACCTTCGCCTTCGCCCGCGAGCTGCTTTTAAAAACTTACTCCCTGCGTTCGGAGCTCGACAAGCACATCTCGGCTGCGGCTGAGAATTGGACCTTGGCGCGCATGGCGGCGGTGGACCGCAACCTGCTGCGCCTGGCCGCTTACGAACTGATCCATAACGGAGAAACGCCGGTGAACGTGATTATAGACGAGGCCGTCGAAATCGCGCGAAAATTCTCCACCGAAGACTCGACTCGCTTCATAAACGGAATTCTTGATAAAATAAAAAAAGAGAGAAAATCCGGCTGAGTTTTATGAAGACAGCCTCCGTCCCCAAGAATATCTCGGCCCAAATCGAGCGCCTGCGCGAAGAAATTCGCGGGCATGACCGCCTTTACTATGTCCTAAGCTCCCCAAAAATATCGGACACGGAATACGACATGCTCCTGCGCCGGCTCTCCGAGCTGGAAGGCCGCTATCCCGAGACCGTCACGCCCACCTCCCCCACCCAGCGCGTGTCGGGCGCGATTTCCACGGATTTTAAGCCGGTCACACACACAGCCCCCATGCTTTCGCTCGACAACGTCTACAACGAAGACGAATTTAGAAAATGGCATGAACGGATTCTCGGGCTTTTGCCCGCCGCTCAGACGCCCGAGTTGGTTATCGAGGCTAAGATAGACGGGCTTTCCTGCGCCCTGACTTATGAAAACGGGGTGCTGGTGAGGGGCGCTACCCGCGGCGACGGCGTGACGGGCGAGGACGTCACCCCCAACGTGCGCGCCATACGCAACGTGCCGCTGCGACTGGAAGAGCCGGCTGCGCGGCGCCTTGAGCTGCGCGGCGAGGTTTCATTGACGTGAATGACTTTAAGCGCATCAACGAGGATTTGGAGCAGGCCGGACACGAGCCTTTCGTCAACGCGCGCAATTGCGCGGCGGGATCCTTGCGGCAAAAAGATCCCCGCATAACCGCCAAAAGATTTTTGCGCTTCTTCGCCCATTCCTTTGGGCTGTGGGAAGGCGCTGCTGAGATGGACAGCCAGACCTCATTTCTCAACGCCTGCCAAAAAATGGGGCTGCCGGTTTGCTCGGTGCGACAGGTAACCTCGGACGTCGAGAAAGCCGTCGCCTTCTACCGTGAATTCGAAAAACAGCTCCCCGAACTCGCCTTCGCCGTAGACGGCCTGGTCGTCAAAGTGAATTCATTCGCTCAGCAAAGACGCATGGGCTCGACCTCTAAAAGCCCGCGCTGGGGCGTAGCCTTAAAATACGCGGCTTCCCAAGCCTCCACCACGGTGCGCGGCGTTCTCTTTTCCGTGGGCCGCACCGGCACCATCACGCCGGTGGCCAAGCTTGAGCCGATTTTTTGCGCGGGGGTCACTATCAGCTCGGCGACCCTGCACAATTTCGACGAGATCGAGCGCCTAGGTCTGCGCGTGGGCGACGGGGTCCTTATTGAGCGCGCCGGGGAAGTGATCCCCAAGGTGGTCAAGGTGGTGTCGCGCGCCAAGGACGGCCGCGACATCCGCCCGCCTCAGGCCTGCCCCTCCTGCGCAAGCAGGGTCATCAAGGAAAAAGATTTCGTGGCCTATTATTGCGACAATCCTTCCTGCCCCGCCCAGATCAAACGAAGGCTTTTGCATTTTGCCTCGCGTCAGGGCATGGATATACGCGGCTTTGGTTCGGCGGCGGTCCAACAGTTGGTTGACTGCGGGCGGGTCAAGAATATCGCCGATATCTACACCCTGCGCCAAGAGGATCTGCTCAAGCTCGAGCTTTTCAAGGACAAAAAAGCGGGCAATCTGCTGGAACAAATCGAGGCCAGCAAGCGGCGCCCTTGGTCCAAGCTGATATTCGGCCTGAGCATACGCCATATCGGCGAAAAAATGGCGCAAACCCTGGCTGAACACTTCAGCCTCGAAGAATTGTCCCGCGCCCCGGCCGGGCAGCTTGAGCGCATCCCTGAGATAGGACCGGTGGTGGCCGCCGCCATCTCCGAGTTTTTTTCGGCGGCCGAGGTCCGCGCCTTGACACAGCGCCTGGGCGAAATTGGCCTGAACTTTAAGAAAGAGAAAAGCAAACGAAAAGGCCTGCGTTTCTCGGGCAAAACCTTCGTATTCACCGGCGAACTGTCCGCCATGACCCGCGAAGAAGGCGAAGAAAAGGTCAGGGAGTTGGGGGCTAAAGCCTCGGGCTCGGTCTCGGCTAAAACCAGCTATGTAGTCGCGGGCAAGGGACCCGGCTCCAAGTTCAAGAAAGCTCAGGAGCTGGGCGTTAAAATCCTCGATGAGAAGGAATTCCTGGAGCTGATCCAATGAGCGAGAAAACAGAAAAGTACGCCCTTCTCAATGTCGCCGATAAAACCGGCATCGTCGAGCTGGGCTATTGCCTGCACGCCTTGGGATATAAGGTGGTGGCCTGCGGAGCCACGGCCGCAGCGCTGCGCCAGGCCGAGCTTGAGATCATCGAAAGCCGGGAGATGATCAAGGCCGTGGATATGCTCGACGGCCGCCTGGGAATGCTGCATCCTAAAGTCATAGCGGGCATCAGTGCCGACCGCGACAACCCCGGGCAAATGCATGAGCTGGAGCGGCGCGCGGGCGTGCCCATCGATTTTGTCGCGGTCAATCTTTATCCCGTTTCCGAGGTGGTCTCGGACCCCAAGCTTTCACAGGCCGAGATACTGGACTACATCGATTTGGCCGGCTCGGCGCTTTTGCGCGCCGCCGCGCGCAATTTCCGCCATGTGATCTGCCTCTGCGACCCGGATGACTATCAGGCCGCCATCGACTCCCTGCGCCAGTACGGCAGGGTAAGCCCGGAGCGCCGGCAGACCCTGGCCGCCAAGGCTTTTCACTACAGCGCTTACTATGATTCCACGGTGGCCCAATATCTGGGCGGCAAATGGGACAAGCTGCCCGATGAGCTGGTGATCGGCCTTAAAAAAACATCGGATCTGCATTACGGCGAAAATCCGCAGCAGCAAGGCGCCCTTTATACCTTAAGCGGCGCGCGGCCCTGGGGCATTAACGCGGCGAAGCTTGTCTACGGCAAGTCTCTCTCCTACAATCACTACCTGGACCTGGAAGTGGCCTGGGAATTGGCCACCGAGATAGACGACCCGGCTTGCGCCATCGTGCGCCACGGGGTTCCGGCCGGAGTGGCGGCCTCCAAGCAACTGGCGGAGGCCGCGCGTCTGGCTTATCGCTGCGATCCGCGCGGCTGTTTCCGCGGCACTGCCGCGGTAAATCGCGAGTTGGAGGAAGACGCCGCCGTCTTTTTCGCCGAGGAATACGTTAACTGCATCGCCGCCCCGCAATTTTCCGATAAGGCGCTGTCTATCTTAAAAGCCAAGAAGGATATCCGCCTGGTTACGCTATCATCGGTGCTGATCTCGGCCCATGAAATGGATTTGCGCTCGGTTGCGGGCGGCGTGCTGGTGCAGG
>MGUO01000110.1:735-2449 GCA_001800015.1 Elusimicrobia bacterium RIFCSPHIGHO2_02_FULL_57_9 | reverse complement strand
TCCGGCACGACTCATCGATGATGACGGCCTTGGTCTGTGTCGATCCGACGTCGACGCCCGCTGCGTAGGCCATGAGTGTCCCTCGTTTTAACCCTCAGGCGGCCGGGGCGGCCTTCGCCCGGCCGCGCCGCGCCTCCAGCCCTTCGAAGAATGCGTCGATGCGGTTCTTCATCTGCGCCTCCGAGACCACGCGCTTGTCCATCAGGTCCGATTCGATAAATAGCGAGTCCACCGCGCGTCTCCGGCCGAGGTGGCGCCGGGCGTCGGCCAGCCCCGTGGAGACGGTGCGGCAACTCTTGATGGGATGATAGATGACCCCGTCCACGTGGAAATCCTCGAGGATATCCTCGATCATGCGGTCCTGGTGGAACATGCTGTCCATGGCGTCGCGCACGCTGATCAGGACCCCCTCGGCCAAGCTCTCGAGGGGCCTGGTCAGATCATACTGATATCCGAGGTTCGCGCCCCCGGAGGCGAACCACAGGTAGGTGGAATTAACGAACGTGCCGCCCCACTGCGTGAAGAGCTCGTTGAAACGGCGGAAGATCGGGTAGCAGGGCACGCCGACGAAGACCAGGCGGTACTTTTCCTCGCTCAGCGTTCCGATCCGACGGGCGGCCTTGTATTCCATCTCCTCCACGAGTTCGCGGAAGTAGCGCGCGCCGCTCGGCATTGCGCGCAAGCCGTTGGCGACGCCGAGGTAGATCGTGCCGTCGGTCAGGGCGTTGAATAGCGAAGGGCGGCTTTGGTTGAGCTCGATGACCCGCTTCCAACAGGCGCTCATCTCGTTGGCGTGGCGCATGGTCTGGCGCAGCTTGTCGATGTCGAATTTGCGGCCCGTCGTCTTCTCGCAGAGCGCGATGAGCTCGCGGATCTGCGCCTCGACGTAGCTGCGGTCGTTTTCGAAGTCGAGCCCGCCTGGCTTGGTGACGACGCCCCCCTGCCGCGTTCCGGGGATGTCCATTGTGAAGACCGGGCATTTGTACATCCGCTCCCAGATCTCGGCCCATTTGATGTAGGTGTTGCAGGCGCTGGTGAGCACCGCGAGCGCGGGTTTCGGCACGCGTCCCATCGGGTGCGCTCCTGCGCGGTGCTGCAGGGCCACGTCGGCTTTGACGTAGCCGCAGATGTCCGGCGAGTAGCCGAGGTCCTCGGCTTGGTCTAGGAACTCATGAGCCACCCGGCGCACGGCTGTTTGGAGGGAGTTGATCTCGGGGAAGACCACCGGCAGATCGAAAGTCTTGAGTATCTCATTGAGGCTTCCCATCACGAAGACGTAGGCGGCCTGGCCGCCGTCCTCGGCCGTCTTTGACAGGCCGTCGAACCATTCACGAAAGAGCCGGGCTCCGTCTCGGTTGCCTCGGCCGACGATTTCGGGATGTTCGATCCGGGTGTCCATTCCTTAGCTTTACGCCTGCGCGAACAAAAGATTCTCTAAGAACGTCTCGACCTGCGTCTCGAGCTGCTCAAACGACGTCATGTTCTCCTCGAACTCGGTGACGAAGAAGGCAATCCCCTTTTCATCGAGCGCTGAAGTGTAGGCCACCTGCTCTTCGAGGCCCGGTTCGCACATCTTGGCCGCCGCCACGATGACCGCGTCGGCCCGGGCCCGATTGACCCGCTCCAACAGCATGAGCTCCTTGGGTTTATTGTTGTCGTGCTGGACCGGGCTGTAGGTGGAGCGGGAAATGTAGGCTTCGGCCAGGTCGGCCAA
>MGUO01000110.1:0-720 GCA_001800015.1 Elusimicrobia bacterium RIFCSPHIGHO2_02_FULL_57_9 | reverse complement strand
GCCGGCACGTCTTCGGTGAGGTAGCGCAAACCGATGAGGAAATCATCATCGACCACGTAGCAGGTGCGTCCCAGCATGCGTACGAGATCCAGCGGCGGTTGTTCGCAGAAGGCGCCTTCGAAGACCACGCGCGTGCGGTCCTCCGGCTTGCTGACGCGCTCTTGCAGGCGGGGCAGGACCGCGCGCAGGAGCTCGTTGTGCTCTTCGCGGGGGATGAGCCCTCCGACCGAAACCAGGCAATAGGCTTCGTCGGCCGTCACCAGCCAAGGGGTCTGCCGTTTGATGTCGTAGAGCTCGCGCAAGAGGGCGCGGTTCTCGTTGAATATGGCGATGGACCGCCGCAGGTCGTTTTCGGAGACTTTCCGTCCGGCGACCTGCGAGACCGCGCGAAGAAGGCGGTCGTATTCGCCCCGCAGGTAGGCGGCGCTTCGGCTCGAGTTGGGATTCTGGGGCAGATAGAGAATCTGGCAGGGGTATGCGAAGTTCCTGCCCCAGATGGCGGCCAGGTTTCGCGCGGCGTCGCAGATGGGGTGCGACACGAAGAGGTCCAACTCGACTGTTCCGGTCAAAACGACTTGCAGGGACGTTTTAAGGATGGAGCACAGGTAGGAGCCGAAATGAGAGTCGGCATTCGCGGGCTCGACGGCCGCGCCGCGCACCTTATAGGGGAGCATGCCGGCGGCATGGGCGATCTCCTCCGGGAAATAGACCTGGAAATGC